>NZ_JBQKDZ010000007.1:0-116413 GCF_052121575.1 Collinsella sp. LCP19S3_C9 | reverse complement strand
CGTTCATCCTGAGCCAGGATCGAACTCTCCGTCCAAATATGTTTGGGCCTCGAGCCCGTCCGGTCCTCTCAGTCATCGCTGATCGGTTCCGTTCGATTCATATGGTTCTGTATAGGAAAAGGAATTCTCGGGGCCGCCTCTCGGCGGCCTTGCGAAAAACGAATCCAAGTCAGACCATTTCAAATGGTTCGATGTCTGCCCGGATGCGACACATCTGGTGTGTCCATCCTCGCAGTATCCGGTTCTCAAGGTGCACGCCTGCGCCGGTTCCCGGTCCGACCGGGCCGCGCGGCAAGGAGATATATTGCCAGACCGGAGGGGCCCGCGGGGCGGGAATCCCGCACTCCATATTTTGTTCACAAATAAATTGATCCTTCAGCTGTTCCACTGAAGTCATATCTGAAGCATCGGCTTCCGGTATTGGCGATGACCAGCTGGTTTATAGGTGTTGAGGTATCGGTCATCTCTGGTGCGCTACTTTACTCTAACGGCATCTGGTTTTGGTTTCCTGTCGGTAAAAGGCTGGTTTTGGCCGCCAGGCGTCCTTATATATAGAGAAGATCGGGTTCGAACCCGTGCACCGGCAACAAAAAAGCGGCCGGCATCCGCCAGTCGCTTTTCTATTCTATGGTGGGCCGTCAGGGGTTCGCGCCCGCTGCGCGGGCGGCCGCTTCGGCGCCTCCACGCCTCGCGCGCTGCGCTGGCAAACGCTGACGCGTTTCCTCAGCTCCGCGCCCTTTCGGGTTCGAACCCGTGCACCGGCAACAAAAAAGCGGCCGGCATCCGCCAGTCGCTTTTCTATTCTATGGTGGGCCGTCAGGGGTTCGAACCCTGGACCTTGGGATTAAAAGTCCCCTGCTCTGCCAGCTGAGCTAACGGCCCGCGGATGGCATTGTACCACGGTCTGAGACTATTCCCAACTCCATTGGCCGTTCTGGAAAATCACAATTTCACGTCCATCAGGTGTAATGCCCGTAATATCGATGTCGTCCGTGCCAATCATAAAGTCAACGTGCGTGCTCGAAACGTTGACGCCATGCTCCAGAAGTTCCTCTTTGGACATGTCATACCCGCTTTCGATGCACTCGGGAAAACCGACACCCAACGCAAGGTGACAGCTGGCGTTCTCGTCATAGAGTGTGTCGTAGAACAGAATGCCGCTTTCACGAATCGGTGTGTTCTTGGAAATAAGCGCGACCTCGCCCAGATGAGCAGCACCTTCATCGGTTTCAATAATGCTCGCAAGCGTTGCCTTACCCACGCGAGCGTCATAGTCCACTACGCGGCCGTTCTCGAACTTAATCCAAAAATCGTCAACCTTATTGCCGTGGTGAATGAGCGGCATAGCCGAGTACACGATGCCGTCGGCGCGCATGCGATCGGGCGAGGTGAAGACCTCCTCGGTGGGAATGTTGGGGAAGAAAGGGTGACCGTCGGGAGTTTTTCCCTTGCCGCCGGCCCACTCATGGTCTTTCGTCATTCCAATCGTCAGATCAGTTCCATTCGAAGCGGTGTAGTGCAGGCAATCAAATTGATTATCGTTTAGGAAGCGCAGGTTCTTTTCGAATGTGGCGTCATGGAGCTCCCAGTCGCTCTCCGGGTCCTGGCCATCAGCACGAGCGGTGTGCAGAATCGCATTCCACAGCTTATAGACTGCAACCTCATCGGCGTCTCCCGGGAATACCTCGCGCGCCCAAGCAGCGACCGGAGCGCCGGCGATGCACCACGGGTTAATGTTGTAGTCCAGTCCACGGCGGAAGACCTTACACTGCATGTTCCTCGCCTTAGAAGCTGCGGCAGGCTTAGCGGGATCGATGCCCTTGAGGGCAGCAGGGTCCGTGCCCTCAATAAAGATAAAGCAGGCTCCGTCCTGAGCCAACGAATCCAGCTGCATGCGCTTCCACTCGGGAGTCTGCTCAAAATAGCTTTTCTCGACATGCTCGTAGGTAAGCCTCGTCACGGCATCGTCAGCCCAGATGACCGTCACGTGACCGGCACCGGCGTCATAAGCCTCCGCAACCACCACGCGCGCAAATGACGCGCACTCGACGGGAGACTGAACGACGACCTCCTGACCGGGCTTAACGTTGACGCCCTTGCGGACAACGAGACGCGCATAATTGTTAATCTTGGGCTCCAGGGACTTCATACCCTCCAGAGCCTCTTCGACCGTCAGGGCAGCTCGAATCATGTGCCACTCCATCTATCTACAGGACAGTAAAAAGGCGCACCGCAAAAAACGACGCGCCTTATATCTTAGCGATATCTATAGGTTGTAACGCTACTACTTCTTCTTGGAGGCCTTCTTGTCCTCTTTGGCAGCCGAGCGCTCGATAATAGCGTTGAGCTTGTTATCGGACATGCCCTCGGCCTGCGCGCGATACATATTACGCAAGGGACGGATGCGCACGAAGTCGTAGATGAAGTCACCCAGAATGACGATGTAGGACAAAACAATGCCGGCCATCTGGACGGGGCTGGACACCATGCCAGCGGGAGCGAAGTACAGCGAAGACCAAATGGCCACGACGAGCACCATGCCGATAGTAAGCACGGCCCACCAGATGCGGCGGCGCTTGGTGTAGTCCTCATCCTGCTTGAGAAGGATACTCGACACCGTGTAGATGCGGTCCTCCTTGGCGCGCCGCTTAGCCTTGCGGGCGCGCTTCTCCTCTTTAGAGAGGCCCTCGAGGCTCTCGCCCTTCTCGAGCTCCTTGCGGCGTGCCTTGGATGATGCCGGCACGACGCGAACAGAACTCGCTGCCTGACGAGCTGGCTTGGCGGATGCGGCGGACTTGCGCGCAACCCCGGTAACCTCGTGGGATTGCGTGCGCTTGTTCGTGGCGCTGCGGGTACTCACTTACGCGTTCTCCTTCATGCTTGTAAACTGGGAGCCCGTGATGATCTGGAAGGCCTCGCGATAGCGCTCGGACGTGCCATCGATGACCTCGGCGGGCAGATGCGGGGTCTCCCCCGTCATATCCCAGTTGGCCTTGAGCCAATTGCGGACGAATTGCTTGTCGTAGCTAGGCTGAATCTTACCCTCCTCGTAGCTGGCGGCAGGCCAGAAACGGCTGGAGTCGGGCGTGAGGCACTCGTCGATCAGCGTGACCTTGCCATCGATGACACCAAACTCAAACTTGGTGTCGGCAATGATGATGCCACGGGTCGCTGCATACTCGGCGGCAGCTTTGTAGATCTTAAGAGACAGATCTCGGATCTGCGTGGCGATGTCCTCGCCAACGATCTCGCAGCAACGCTCAAACGAGATATTCTCGTCGTGATCACCGATCTCGGCCTTCGTGGACGGGGTGAACAGCGGCTCGGGGAGCTTGGAGGCCTCGGTCAGGCCCTCAGGCAGCTGGATGCCGCAGACGGTGCCGTTCTCGTCGTAGGTCTTCTTGCCCGAACCGGTCAGATAGCCGCGGACGATGCACTCGATAGGAATCGTCTGGGCCTTCTTAACCAGCATGGCGCGGCCTGCGAGATAGTCACGATACTCGGCAAACTCCTTGGGGAAATCCGCCGGATCGATGGAGACGAGGTGATTGGGGACGATATCGGCAAACTTGTCGAACCAGAACGCCGAGATACGGTTGAGCACCTCTCCCTTAAACGGAATTTCGTCGGGAAGAATAAAGTCGAACGCAGAAATGCGATCGGTGGCGACCATCAACAGGTTTTCGCCGGCATCGTAGATATCACGAACCTTGCCACGGGAATCCGGACGACGCTCCATCGTTGTCACGTGAGTCACTCCTTACCTAAATACGATAGAAATGCGGGTTCTTTCCCGCACGTTTTCGCAAACTCGGAGCGGCAGGGACGCGGCCCCTCCTTCACCGAATAGCGAAAAGCTAGTGCTCCATTGTAGTAGATGCCGCGTCCGCCGTGTGCTCGCGGGGCAGATGAATCGTAAAAGTCGTACCCTTTCCAAGCTCCGACTCCACGGATATGTAGCCATGGTGACGCTCGACGATCTGTTTAGTTACGGCGAGGCCGACGCCCAGGCCGCCAGCTTCGCGGGCGCGGCTGGCATCGGCGCGCCAAAATCGTCCGAAGATACGCGACAGATCGTCCTTGGCAATACCGATACCGGTATCCGAAACGGCAATACTGACATGCTTGCGGTCACTGAGCACCGACACTACGACCCAACCGCCCTCGGGGGTGTAGCGCATGGCGTTGCTCATGAGGTTGATGACGCATTGCGTGATCATGTCGGGATCGGCCTCGACGACATCGTCGTGCCCCTGGGTTTCATCTGCAAAGCGAAGGCGAAGGTCACGGTCGGCAAACAGACGCTCCTGGCCGTTCACAATCGATCGCACGAACGGAACCATGTCCACCGGTTCGAGATTGAGCGGAGCCGTGCTGTTTTCCATACGCGATAGGTCGAGCATCTGCTGCACCAAACGAGCCAGGCGACGCGTCTCGGAAGCGACCGTCTCCAGATGCTCGTCGTCGGTGGGATACACGCCATCTTGCATGGCCTCGACCGTTGCAAGCATGGCCATGAGCGGTGTACGAAGCTCGTGTGCGACATCCGAGGTCAGGCGCTTTTCGTGCTTCATATCTTTCTCGAGTGAGGTGGCCATCTCGTCAAAGGTCTCACCCAGCTGGTCGATTTCGTCATCGCCGCGCAAGCCCGTACGAGCAGACAGATCGCCGTCGCGAATTTGCTTGGCTGTGCTCGTAATACGATGAATCGGCTTGGTAAGCATGCGCGACACGAGCGATCCGATAACGACCGAGATGCAGATTGCAACAACCGCGGCAAGAGCCATGGCGTTAAAGGTCTTCTCCCTAAACGCAGAATCTGCCTTAGTGAGCAGAGCGTCGGAGCCGATAGCCCATAGCTTTACCTGTCCGACATGCTCGCCAGAGGACGTAACGATTTCGACGTTGGCAACGCTATCGGAGTCGGTGGGCGCTGACGAGACCGGGCTATGCGAGGCCTTTTTACCGCTCGAGCTGCTCGACGGCAATTCGCTCTCGCGCACATCGGCGGTCGCACTTGCCGAAGGCCATGAGTCGTCATAAACGACAACGCCCTTTTTGTTGACGACCTGCATACCCAGGTCGTCGGACACCAAGCTCGATGTCGCGACCGTGCGCAGCTCGCCCGCAGTCCAATTGCCGTTTTCCTCATACGACGTCGCAAGCTTTTCGGCAGCAGAATTGGCGATCTCGACGATATTGGAGCGCGTGTAATCCGAAAAGACGGTGCCCCACACAACGGAGACAACGCCCACCAGCACCAATACCGTCATGAGCGATGTCAGGGCAAAAGCCAAAGCCATACGCGAGGGATAGCTCATCGCCGGCCGTGAATCGGAACGAGGCGTGTTCCAACTTGCCTTGGAACCCGCCTCGTTCTCCTGCTTGTGCTTTTGTCCGATTTCAAAGCGCGCAGGTGTCATATGTGATTTACCTATTTCTCGTCCGACTTATCGGTCTTGGCCGGAGCCTCGAAGCGATAACCGACGCCGTGAACGGTATAGAGCCACTTAGGCTTCTTGGGGTCGTCGCCCAGCTTGGCGCGAAGGTTCTTCACGTGGCTGTCGATGGTGCGCTCGTAGCCCTCAAAGTCGTAGCCGAGCACCTTCTCGACCAGCTCCATACGGTTATAGACGCGACCGGGATGGCGAGCAAGCGTGGTAAGCAGCTTAAACTCGGAAGCGGTCAAATCAACTTCCTTGCCCTCGACCAAGATCTTGTGGCCCGAGATATCGATGACCAGATCGCCAAAGTCGAGTACCTCAACGGCGGGCTCGTCTGCCTGGTGAGCACGACGGAACAGGGCGCGAACGCGGGCGACGAGCTCGCGCGGCGAGAACGGCTTGATCAGGTAGTCGTCGGCACCAAGCTCGAGGCCGATGATGCGATCCTCGATCTCGCCCTTGGCGGTAAGCATGATGATGGGCACATCCGAGGTATCGCGGATAGTGCGGCAAACGCGCTCGCCGGGGATCTTGGGGAGCATAAGGTCGAGCACAACCAGGTCGAACTGGTGCTTCTCGAACTCCTCGATCGCAGACTGGCCATCGCCAACGCCAACAACCCAGTAGCCCTCGCGCTCGAGATAGGCAGCGACAGCGTCACGGATCGCCTTCTCGTCCTCGACCAGCAGAATCTTTTTTGCATCTGAAGCCATAACACGGCCCCCCTGTCTCAATTAGCTAAGAACAAGCCCATTTTAACGCACCTGAGCCCACCGGGCATCGCATGGGCGCGACAGCTCGGCGGGCGGTACTCACGGTTACAATGGGCTTATTCCCCCGTTGGCGCCTTTTTAACCCCTCGGCGCTAAAGAGAGAACAGGCGAGCGGTAACCGTCTCGGGAATTCCTTGGCTATTACGCACCGTGGCATAGGTTAAAAACGTATTCGATTTTCCCGCCGTAGCTGGATAGTCGCCATATTCGAGAGCGCGGTCGGGCGACAGCAGCGAACCATAGGTTTTAGCGGAGGTATCGATCAGAAAATGCGATGCCTGAACCTTAACCAGATATTTGCCCTTCCTGCCGGCGGCGCACGCGAGCGGTTCGCGCGATAGAAATTGATACGGGCCGCCCTCGTTACCAATGTAGGTACCCATATTGCCCAGGCCGCCCACGCCGGCATAGGTCGCCTCAATGGAGAACACAAACGTATCGCCCATATATACGGCCTCGAAAGGTGACACCGACGAAGGAAGGACCAGCTGAGCCCTCTTGGTATTGTTGCCGTCCGTCAGGTCGATCGCCGTCATGCCGTAGTAGACGCCCTCGTCATTGCGCACGCGGGGTGAGATAGTCAGGATGCCATCGCTCACGCGCGGTGCAGACGCAAAGCGGCCTGTCGACTTCCAGATTGCCTCCGCTTTAGATTCATCGAGCGAACGGCGGTAGCAATATGAATCGCTGCCGGTCTTATTGCCACCGGTCGAAGGCATCTTGTACCAGATGACCGACGAGTCAAAGGCGGTAAACAGCGGAGGGTCGTAGTCCTCACCGCCGCGATCAAGCTCAACGGCATTACCAGTAAGCGCCGCGCCCGACAGGGTTTGCGCATAGAGCTTCCACGACGAATTCGCGTAGTTCATCTCAACCCACGCAAACACGCTATCGGTGGCGCGAACGTCGTAAAACGCATAACCGGAACCCTCGACAGGATCGTCAATCAACGTGGTGAGTGAGCCGTCCCCCATGTTGAACACGCCAAGCGTGTTGGCATGCAGCGCAGATGCGGGCGCCATCATCGCCGCAGCGTAACCTCCATCGCAGTAGTACAGCAGCGTCCCCAATGGCAACGTCCACGACGCCGTCGGCTTAAGATCAATGTCGACGGCCTCATACTCTTCGGTAATCGAGACGATCTTGGAATCATCTTTGATAACCTGCGGCTCACCGGCAGCATCATCGCTGGTGCCCGTTTTTTTCGAGCACCCCGCAAGCAGCGTGGCAGCACTCGCGGCAGCACCACCCAACACAAATCCTCGGCGCGTTACCCCATTCTTAACGCGATCAAAAATACTCATTAGGCAATCTCGGCACGCGCGGCCTCGATGGCACGCGTAAGCTGGTCGGCACAGGAGGTCTTTTTCGTGCCGCACGTATTGCCGGCCAACACCTCAATCACACGATCGGAAGAAACACCTTCGACCAATTTAGAGATGGCCTTGAGGTTGCCGTTGCAGCCGCCGGTAAACTCAACGCCCAGTACTTTGCTGCCGTCATCGGAAAGATTGAGGTGAATATTGCGAGTACACACGCCCTGGGGCTTGTAATCAAACGAAATCATGCGATCTCCTTCTCAGAATGTCATTCGAGACGACTATTATCCCCGTCTTTCCATAAATGCAACGAGGCGCTTTACCGGCAACACACATTACCAGCAAAGCGCCCTAAAAAGCTAACGTTATGCCCGAACCTACTCGAAGCTCAGCTGCTCCAGACGATCGAAGACCGTATCGATGCGGGTGAGGAAGTCCCACGGATCAAAGATCTCGTCGAGCTTCTCCTGGCTGACGGTGCAGCGCGGATCGGCCTCGAGGCGCTCCTTGAAGGTGGGGCCGGAAACACAGTCCTGCACCTCATGCCAGGTCGCCATGGCGTTTTCCTGCACGATTGCGTAGGCGTCCTCACGGGTAATGCCCGTATCGACGAGGGCCAGCAGAACCTTGGAGGAGAAGATGAGACCGCGGGTCTTGTTGAGGTTGGCCATCATGCGAGCCGGATACAGCTGGAGGCCATCGATAACGCGGATAAGGCACTGGAACATGTGGTCAAGTGCGATAAAGCTATCGGCCTGGGCGACGCGCTCGGCAGAAGAGTGCGAAATGTCACGCTCATGCCACAGGGCGACGTTGTCGAAGGCGACCTGGGCGTTGGACTTCACGACGCGCGACAGGCCGCAGACCTTCTCCATGGTGATGGGGTTACGCTTGTGCGGCATGGCGGAGCTGCCCTTTTGACCCTTGCGGAACGGCTCCTCGGCCTCGAGTGTATCGGTCTTCTGCAGATTGCGAACCTCGGTAGCGATACGCTCGCAGGTGGCCGCCGTGGTGGCGAGGACGCCAGCGAGGTAGGCATGATGGTCGCGGCTGATAACCTGCGTGGACAGCGGGTCGTGAACCAAACCCAGGTGCTCGCAGACATACTCCTCGACAAACGGCTCGATGGAGCTGTAGGTGCCAACGGCACCCGAGATGGCACCGAAGGCGACGTTCTTGCGAGCGTCCTCAAGGCGATCCAGATCGCGCTTGAGCTCCCAGGCCCAAGAGCCAAACTTCATACCAAAGGTCATAGGCTCGGCGTGGATGCCGTGAGTGCGACCGGCGCAGAGCGTGTTACGCTCCTCGAAAGCGCGACGTTTGCAGATCTCGCCGAGTTTCTTGACGTCCTCGATAATTAGGTCGCAGGCCTGGGTGAGCTGATAGCACAGGGCCGTATCGCCCAAGTCAGAGCTGGTCATGCCATAGTGAACCCAACGGCTGGGTTTAGGCTCGCCCTCGGGAACATCGGCGTCGATATACTCCTTCATATTGGTCAGGAAGGCAATGACGTCATGGCGCGTGACTTCTTCGATCTCGTCGACCTTCGCCTTCTCAAAGTTGGCGTGGTCGCGGATCCACTGAGCTTCTTCTTTAGAAATACCGATCTTGCCGAGCTCCGCCTGGGCCTCGCAGGCCAGAACCTCAATCTCCTGCCAAATGGCGTACTTGTTCTCGAGGGAGAAGATGTGTCCCATCTCCGGGCGGGTATAGCGATCGATCATAGCGGCTCCTTTTTGGTTATTGGCACGTTGGTCGTAACTCAACCATTGTACCGTGCGCAGGTGCAAGTATAGGCAGCAGGTATTAACCTAACATTTTGCCATTTGCCTAACGTTCACACCCTGTCGGGTTCGAGTCCCGGCACTTTATTGAAAAAAGCACGGTACCGCAGCGGTGCCGTGCTTTTATTTTTTTGGAGCGGGCAACGGGACTCGAACCCGCGAGTGTCAGCTTGGGAAGCTGATGCCTTACCACTTGGCGATGCCCGCATATGTGGGGGATAGTATAACGCGGTTGTCTTGTTTGATACAAGGGCGCTAACCCTTGTTTTACGCATGGAAAATCATCTTCTTGTTGCTCGAATTGCGAAAACAGGGACTCGAGTAACCTGTTTTACACCGTCTTCTACCTGCTTTTTTGTTTGATTATCTAAAACCGGTCTCCATTTGTTGGGAACTTGGCAAGTTCTTGGTCAGCTCGCGGTACTTACCCGTATGACCCCCGGCGCTAATCTCATCCCACGCGCCGCAATCTCCCAGCGCGGCGCACAAAGGATAAGGAGCAGCCATGTCCAATGCACCCACGCACTCTGTCCACAGCGCAATCGCAACAGCACCGCTGCTCCTATTCCTCTTGTTGTTTCTAGCCTGCGCCACGCCTGGTACCGCCTGCGCCGTCGATGGAAACGATACGCTTAGTTTTCGCACCATCAGCGATATGTGCGGACCGTTTGGCATTGGCAAGTACGAGGCACAAGACGCCTCGATTTCTTACTGCATGAACCAAGACTGCCCCGGCCCCAGCAGCCCAGGAGGACCATGGCGGACCTACAATCAGGGTTGGACATGGCTCGACAACGAGTTTGCCGCCGTCATCTGCCATGGATACCCTTCCGCCACATCATTTGGCGGCCATAACCTAACGGCCGAACGCGCCCGCGCCGCAACCCAGATTGCCGTGTGGATGCTCAAAGGAACCACGCGCCCCGACGGCTCTTTTGCGTATACAAACAACGCCGGCGTTGCCAAAAGCGGCAAGTTCGATCAAGACGCCGAGGTTGTCGCGGCGGCGCGCTGGCTCTACGACAACGCAAAAGCCGGAAATATTAAGGCCGACCCGCATCGCGCCAGACGCTATCACGGACCCGTCTCTAACGAAGGCCGTCACCAGGATATGCTCTACGTTTTGCCCACCATCAACGTATCCTTTGAAAAAAGATCTGCAAACACTGTCATTACCAGCGGGAACGATACGTATCAGTTAGGTGGGGCGACGTTTAACATCTTTGAGAAAAACACGGACAAACACGTCGGCAGCATCAAAATGGACGGCAACGGTCGTGCACGGGCAACGCTTTTGCCCAACACGGCATATTACCTAATCGAAACCAAAGCGCCGACAGGCTATCTGTCCCGACGCGATCGCATTGACTTTACCACCGGAAAAATCGGCGGACATGTCACAATCAACGAGCAGCCAGGTTCTATCACGCTGCGTGTCGTCAAAACCGATGCCGCCACGAATGCCGGAGCGCAGGCGGGAACCTCGCTCGCCAAAGCCGAATTTACCTGTGTCTCGCAGTCTACCCCTGGGTGGACGCGTACCTTCACGACCGAAGGCGATGGCCAGGCGACCTTAAGCGGCATTCCCCTGGGAACCTTTACCCTCTACGAATCGAAAGCACCAGAGGGCTACCTGCTCCCCCATGACAGCTGGACCTATACGGTCGGCCCCAATCAACTAAACGACATGGGCGTCGTTGAGCTCGAACGCCGCATCCCCAATACTCATATTGCGTTTGACCTCGAGATTTCCAAGTTCAAGGATTACGGGAACGGCGAGCAATCGGGATTAGAACAGCCAGCGGAAGGCGTCGTCTTTGAAATTGTCAGCAACAGCTCTAAGCAGGTCGTAGGCACATTGACGACAAATATCTATGGCTTCGCATCCACCAAAGACCAGACCAAGGCCTGGTTTGGCGCGGGCACACGGCCGGACGGCGTCCATGGAGCCATCCCCTACGATCGTGAGGGGTATACCGTTCGCGAGGTCCCGGAAACTGTTCCCGCAGGCTTCAAGCGGGCAGAGGATTGGACCATCGCGCCCGAGCAAATCGCCGACGGAGCCAAGCTTCAGTACATAGTGGACAATCACACCCTTTCGACACACCTCCAAATCATCAAACGCGATGCCCAGACGGGAGCTTCCGTCCCCCTTGCCGGCTTTAGTTTTCAGCTGCTCAACAGCAACCGTGAACCCATCTCTCAAACATGCTGGTATCCGACGCACAACGTTATGAACACCTTTACCACCAATGCGACCGGCACCGTCACGTTGCCAGAATCGCTCAAGCCGGGCACATATTACGTACGAGAAGTCGCAGCCAAAGCGCCCTACCTTGTGGGCGACGAACTGAAGGTGACGATTCCTGCCGATGCAGATCTCACACCTATCGCCGCCGTCTCGTATTTCAACAGCGCGGCAACCGGAAGCATCGAGATCGCGAAGGCTGACGCAGTAGACGGCAGTGCCCTATCTGGTGCCAAGTTTGAAATTCGCGCTGCCGACGATATCGTTTGCCCCGATGGCCACATTGCCGCCCTTGCCGGTGAAGCCGTTGCCGCCGTCACAACTGATGAACAGGGTAAAGCTCGCGTAGACAACCTTTCGCTGGGTTGCGGAACGGCACGATACGAAGTCGTTGAAACCCAGTCTCCCGACGGCTATCTACTTGATCGGACAGCACATATCGTTGAGCTTACTTATATCGACCAGAAGGTCCCCGTGGTCGAGTCGCAGATCAAATTGTCTAATGATTACACCAAGGTCGATTTCTCCAAGGTCGATATAACAGACAAGCATGAAGTTAAAGGCGCCCGACTGGTCTTATGCGACGCCGATGGAACAGAAATTGATTCTTGGATATCATCCGAGCAGCCCCATCGCGTGGAGCACCTTGAACCCGGTTCTTATACCCTACGCGAAACAATGTCCCCGCGCTCCTATGACCTCGCTGAAGACGTATCCTTTGAAGTCGAGGATACGGGGAAGATCCAGGCCGTAACCATGACGGATGCACCGATTGAGATTAAGGGGAGCGTCGACAAGCGACAAGAAATCGCGCGGCCAACCGCAAAGGGAACAGTGGCGAACGGCGACGGTAAAAACCGGGCGGCGACGCAACCCGACAGTAAGGGCTCCTATTCCTACACCATCGACGCTCAAAACGAATCGAGCACCTGGGTCGACGAGTTCACCGTCACCGACGATCTCGAATGTGCCAAAGACGGCACGGCCAAACTTGTCGCCATTAAAACCCCGATCGCCGTCGGCGACTTAAACGGGCTCTGCAATGTTTGGTATCGAACGTCACCGGCAGACAAGTTGGGCATAAAGGAAAAGGCCAACGCCACACTTGACGATGAACACACCAACCCGTGGCTCGAGACAGCCGAGGTCAAAGAGCGGCTGGGCGAGGATGTGCGGATTGTCGATTACGATGGCTGGAGTCTTTGGAAAGCCGATGTCTCGACCACGGAGTCTTCCACCCTCGAAGTAAAGGACCTTACGCTTTCGGACGACGCTGTTATCACGGGGATTCGCTTTGAGTATGGCTCGGTTTCCGCAGACTTTACGACCCGGCGCGACAACGATTCTTGGAATCGCAATGGGCTTAAAGACGAGCATGACGACCTTGACGACGTGACGGCATCCCTCAAATCGGATTTACACGGAGCAATCATCCGGATGTGTGCAACCTCATCCTATACGCCCCAAACCGCACTCGCCAACAGTGCCCGTGTTGACCTTTGCCGCAACGGAGGAGGCGAAAAACTCGAGTCGCACGATAAAGATCGTGTTGTTCAAAAATGCGCCATTCCGCAGGATCTTCCAAATACGGGCAATGCACCCATCATCTCTTTTCTCACCGCATTATTGACCGCCGGTGGCACAGCAATTTGGCTCACTTGGCTAAGCTCGGCATCAAAAGAGGAGTAGGTAGAAATAACGGGCGAGCCGATATGCCGGCTCGCCCGTTATCTGGCGTATGTAACCAAAGGCTATTCCGTAGACGCAGACCCGCCGTCAACAAGTTCCAGATCGCCATCCGAAATGCCGTCGGCACCCAAACTCTGCTCTTGCTCCACCTCTTCGCTCATCGTGGACCTGGGCGTCGACCCCTTAGCGCCCACGATATATGCGGCCCCCAGACCCATAGCGATGGCGATCAAAAACAGAACCACATAGACGGGCCAATGGCGTTTGATGTATGAAAACACACTAACTCCTTAGAGGTCCGCTACGAACGGCGGATGACCTCGGTGACAACCTCGGACACCGTAGCGATGTTCGTCGGGTTGACGTTGTACGGCAAATCGTCTTCGGTGCGCGCGCAGGCAAGACGCGGGCCATCGACACCGGCAATTGTGAGGGCGCGACGACTCGCCTCGAGCGCGGCATAGGCATCGGTCTTGGCATAGGGCATCTCAAACGCGCCACAATCAACGTGGAACGACTTGCACACCTTGCTGACCAGATTCATGATGCGGCGATCACCCTTGAGCAACTGCTGCTCGCCTTCGACCGTCACGACCGAAAGCCTACCGGCTCCAATGGACTCAAGATTGATAAAGAACACACCACGC
This sequence comes from Collinsella sp. LCP19S3_C9, assembly GCF_052121575.1. Lineage (NCBI taxonomy): Bacteria > Bacillati > Actinomycetota > Coriobacteriia > Coriobacteriales > Coriobacteriaceae > Collinsella > Collinsella sp. LCP19S3_C9. The sequence goes on along the minus strand of NZ_JBQKDZ010000007.1, from coordinate 102,509 downwards.
AGCTTATCGCGATGGGCTTCGAGGAACGCCTTCATACCGGCGCCGTCACAATCCGAGGCACCCGTTGCCACAAACCAGATATCGTGACCAAGCAGCTCGTCATCACCCATGGAGGCAACAGCCGAAAGCATGTCCTCGGCAGAAGCGCCGTCAGAAGAGGTGGCACCGCCCTTCCAGCCGTTATCATCGTCCTCAAAGTTATCCCAAGAGCCGATACCGCGGCCAGACTTCTTGGCATCGTAGTCATCCTCGACGCCCAGCCAGTCGCTCATGCTATTCTGCTCATTCTTCTTTTTGCGTCCGAACAAGCCGCCCAGACCACGCTTCTGAGGCTTTGCCTCCTTGGCGACGGGAGCAGAGATGGTTTCGATGGGCTGAGCGCCCGAAGAAACGGGCATGGAGGGGGCAACCGGTGCCGACGTGGGCTCGGGCCCCTGAGCTGTCGCGAAAGGATCGTCGGCCTGAGCCGAGGGGTCGGGGAGATCGAAGAGGGATGTGCGGGATGCGACGTTGGCCTGCTGCATCGAGGGCAGCGACGGATCGGGGACCGAGGCAAGCGGCGAAGAAGAAGGTGTGGGCACCGGAGCAGAAGCGGGATCGGGGATATTCATCTGCGGACGCGGTGCGGCCTTGGACGAAATCTGTGCCATGAGCGAATCAACCGTCTCGACCTGCGCCGATGCGGGGTTGGCAACCGTGGAGCCGGGATCGCTCGGGGTAGGCATGGTAAAGATCTGCGTAGAGTACGGCCTGGACTCATCGGCGTTAGAAATCACCGGTGTCTCTTCTTGCTCAACGACGACCGTCGCTTCGGCTTCAATCTCGTCGGCGGTGTTCGGCTCGGCGTCAACGTTCTCAACCTGCTCGGCATCGACACTCTCAGCCGGCTCGGCTTCGGGCGCCTCGATCTCATCTGCAACATCCTGGGACTCATCGGAAACAGAAAGGGGCTCGGCGATGGCAGTACCCTGCTTCTCGAACGTTATCGTGGCATCGAAGTTCGCGGCGTCGAGCGTTTCGGTGGCGTCGATTGGCTGCTGGGCCTCGAAGGACGTCGTAGCCTCGGCGACCTCCGTCGCGGCAGGCTGCTCAGCCTCATGCTGTTCAAATTCCCGCGCAGCACGCTCACGCTCGGCCTCGGCAGCCTGCTGGTGGGCGATAGCCTCCTGCTCTGCCACCTCGCGCGCAGCGGCACGCTTTTCCTCAAGGTCGTCGACAAGTTTTTTACCCTTAGCGAGTGCGCCCTTAAAGAAGCTTGAAGCGCTGGCTCCAATCGAAGAGAACGCAGATGCTATATCGGCATGGGGCGTCGCGACCGGTAGATCGGCCGAAAAATCGGTATCGCTCTCATAGGAAACGCGCTGCGGATACTCATCGTAATCGCTGGCGGAATCGTCGTACACATCCTGAACCACCGGAGCGGGTGCAGCGGTGTCCGGCTCGGGTGCAGGGCTGGGCTCGGGTTCCGTCTCGGGCTCGGTATCGACGACGGGCTCGTCGGCAGGCGCGGCGACAGGTTCAACCGAAGCAGGCTCGGGATCGATCGTCGGCTCCTCGCCCTCTTCGTAATCAAGCGTGCACGACTCGGGAAGCATCCCCAAGGCACGAATGGCATCAGAACCAAAGCGAATATTACCGGCAGCATTGCGATACAGCTTGGGCTCGGGCTCGCTCGGCTCGGCGACAGCGGGCGCCCCAATCGACTCGACGACATCCTCATCCGCGACCGGATCGGCAGCAACCTCGGCTTCAGCCTGAGCCTCGGGAGCAATGACACCAATCAGGGTTTCGTCAGCTGAGGCACCCTCAAAGCCATCGATCTGTTCGTCAAAAACTTCGCCCTGCTCGGATTCGGGAGCGACCGGCTGGCCAAACTCGTCCTCGGTGTAGGAGGGCTCTTCGTACTCGATCGTGTTACCGTAGTCGTTTTGCTGCTGGGCAGCGGCATACTCAGCCGCCGCGCGCGCCATCTCCTCGGCACGACGCTTTTGCTCACCAAAATAGTCATCAAACGGAATGTCGTTGGGGAACTCGTTTTCGCCCTGGTAAGGGGCAACGTTATCCATGACACCGAGCATCGCGGCTACAGAAGACTTATTGCAGACCGCACCGGACGTATAGGGAAGAACAAAACGGTTGGCAATGATATTGGCCGCGTTGGCGAGCGCCACAAGAGAGGCGAGGATCGCAACGATCCAAAGCAGAACCTTAAGAGCGCCGGGGAGCGGCAGTATACGCAGAATGGCGACGGCAGCGGGGACAATCGTGGCGACCGGCAGCATCTTGGCGATGAGCGCGCGATATGGCGCATACGGTTCGCGAGCGAGGAGCTCGGCACGCGGAGAATCGTAATGGGCGACAACAACCACCGGACGGTTGCGCGGAGATGCAAGCGGACCTGTGGCCTTGTGATAGGCAATGACATTTTGACTCACGCCCGTCTTGCCCAGGCGAGAAATAACAGGGCGACCGGTACGCTCGAGCACATACAACACGGCACCGACGATGGCCAGCAGAACACCGATTAAGCCGATGCTGCCGCCAATACCCATAAGCAGGGCACCGGCAAAAGACAGAATGCCTGTGACGGCAAATGCCAGCCTGCTGGGTGCAGGAGCGTTAAATTCCTGGACTTCGGGATCAAAGCCATGATTGCGGAAGATCTGGGCGATATCCTCGGCAGCCAAACGCTCTTCTTCGCTGCACGCCGGCGTGATGCCCGTGCCCTGTAGCAGATGATTGATATAGTTCTGGGTGTTCGCCATGTGCGCTCCACATCCATAATCCGACAAATAGGCCCAATGCTTGCACATTAGAACCGTATATAGTCGAAAGTATACCCCGAGCGAACGCAATCGGCCGAAATCTGGGCATCTTAACGCACTGAGCGGACAAGGATATAGCCTAATCTCCATATCGGATTAAAATCATGGCATCAAATAACCTTCCCATGCGAGGATTCTATGACGGTAAGCGATATGACCGCGACAAACAAAACAAATGCGCCAGAACCCGGTTTCGACAAAACCGCCCAGCGTATCCTCAACCTTTTCTTTGTCCTCAACAGTTCCCCCGAGCCTCTAACTACCGAGCAGATCGTGCTGGATTCTGACCTAGGCTACGGATCGGGCAACGTCGACTCGGATAAGCGAAAATTTCGCCGCGACCGCGACAAGCTGCTCGAGCGGGGCATTGTGATCAAGGAAGTTCGCGCCGCGGGTGCCCAGGAGACCGAGGAGAGCGCCTGGACAATCGACCGTGAGCATACGTTTGCCGCGGGCGGCTTGATCACCGCAGACGATGCCGACATTCTGCTAAACGCTATCGATCAGACCCTCACCACGGGCTCTTCGGCCTTTGCGACCCCGCTCGCCGACATACGCTCCAAAATTGCCTATCTTACCGGCGAGACGAATACGGCCGAGCCCCCCGTTGTTCACTCGCCGACGGTCGATGCGGTATGGAGCGCGTTTGCCGACCGATGCGCGCTGCGTTTTTTGTATCAAAACGGACGGGGTGAGCAACGACAACGCACTGTTTGCGTCTACGGCATGTTCGAGCGTGAAGGAACGGCCTACTTTTGCGGCCTAGATGATGCCACCGGAAAAATCAGAACCTTTCGCTGCGATCGCATCGTTCGTGCGTGGCGCCCATCGCGGGCCTACGCCATTCCCGCAGACTTCAATCTCAACGATTACCTCTTCTTTGAATTCGATTTCTCCGATTGCCAACCCGTCACGGCAACTTTCTCGTTTGCTCCGCAGGCTCAATCCGACATGGTCCACGGCCTCACACGTGGGCGAGGAAAGCTCGAGCACGCTAAAGACGGCTGGACCTGGACCGTTGACGTTCGCGACCTGAATGCGGCGGCGTCATTTTGCATGGAACACAGCGTTGACGGTATGAGGCCCGTAGCGCCCAACGAACTCAAGCAGGCGTGGAACCGCCTCATCGAAAGGACAGTGAGCGCTCATGGCCGTGCGTAAGCTCACCAGCGAACAAAGGCTCTCGCGCTCCATCGACATCATGGAGGCACTCTATGCCGCCGGCGAGGCGGGCATGACGCGAGACGAAATCTGCAGTCGCTTCGATATCTCCGGAGCTTCGCTCGACGAGATCATCGGCATCATCTCGACGCTCGCAGACCGCGAATCGGGCGCGCGCATCATTTGCGAATGCCACGATGAACGTGTGGTTCTCATCGGCGATGCGGGCCGTGTGCTGCCGCTTCGCCTGAGTGCCGCCGAGGGCGCCGTACTCAATCATGAATTGGAGTCACTCGGAATCGAGGAGTGCGCGGCGGCGCGCATCCGGCGCGCACTCCTTCCGGCGGAACTCGGATACAACCAACGCGTTGACGATACCGTCGCCCGCGGATCTTATTGGCAGCAACTCTGCTGTGCAATTCAGGATGGCGTGCGATGCCTCGTCACCTACCGCTCCCTGGACGACCAGCATCCACGCAGGCGATTGATCGACCCCCTAAAGATTACGACCAACGGCGACCAAACGTACCTGATTGCCTGGGATGTCGAGGCAGACGGGCAGCGCTCCTACCGTATGGACAAGATCGAGGAGCTTCTGCTGACGGAGGACTCCGTCGTGCGTCACACGACCGAAACCACGTCCCTGCACGATTCCCTTGCACAGGCAAGCCAGAGCGTTAAGCTCCTGATGCCGCTCGATATGGCAGAACGCGTGAGGTGGGCAGGTATCAGGTCAATTAAAGCCGATGGGGAGGGTACGGCAAGCGTGACCGTTTCCTATAGCTCCGAAAACTGGCTGTTTAGCCAGATTATCGCAGCGGGCGGAGCCATCCGCATCGCAGACGACCCCGCCCTTTCAAAGCGCCTATGTGATGCCGCCGAGGCAATGTCCTTCCGTTCTTAGCGATGGCGTTCGTGCGCTTGGCGCCATAACTGAAGATAGTGGCCGATCTGCGCCGTTTCGATGCGCTGATACGAGCTCGTAGGCAGCGATGTCAGAAATTTCTTGCCGTAACCCTTCGTCACCAGACGCGGGTCGGCCAAAATCAACACGCCGCAATCGGTCGATGAACGAATCAGGCGACCGGCCGCCTGCTTGACCTCGAGAACCGCCTCGGGCAGCGAGTAGCGTACCCAGGCGCGGTCCTCGCGCAGATTGCGCTCGCACGAGAGAGGATCGGTGGGACTCGAGAATGGCAGCTTGGGGATAATGACGCATCTCAGCGTTTCGCCGCTGGCATCGAAGCCCTCCCAAAAAGCCTTGAGAGCAAAGAGCGACGAGGTCGACTCGTTGATAAAGCGATCGCGCAAGCGACGGGGAGACGAATTGCGCTGCTGACAATTGAGTTCCAGGCCCGCACGCGCCAGCTTGGGCTCAACCCGAGCATACAGGTCTTCCATATCGCGGCGATTGGTGAACAGCGTGAGCACCGACCCGCCCATAGCAAGATGGGCATCGACCAGTACGCGCTCGAGCGCGGACAGATAGCCCTCGCGGTCGCGAGGGTCGGGAATGTCCCCCGCCACGACTACGGCCATGTTCGAATCGAAGTCATAGCTCGAATCCAGATGTAGTGACGAGGATGCCGAAGCGCCAATGCGATCGAGGCCTACGGCATGGTTAAAGTGCTCAAAGCTCTTGGACACCGTCATGGTTGCCGAGGCAAAGATGGCCGTATGCACCTCGGGCAGCCACTCGTTCGCCAGGGCCTCGCCGATGTCGATGCGCTCGGCGGTCATGGATTCTCCGCCCGCACGTAGGCGGCGGTTGACCTGCAGCGAGTACACATAATGCTCGTCGGTGCCGTCAATGATGAGCTTGAGGTTCTCGGCCAGCTCGTGCAGACGGCGCGAAATATCGCCCAGGTCGACGACGACCTCGGGTTTATCGGCAGCGACAGCCTGCACCAGCGCGGCAACATTTTTATCCGCCTGCTCCAGGGCATCGATAGCAGCGCTGGCAGACTGCAAGAAGTCATGCCAGTCATCCGACTCGCGCAACTCGGGGCCAATCCACAGATTTGCGCTGTCGTAGCCACCGCGGGCGCGACGGCCGAGCTCACGCACGCCGTCAAACAACTCGGCGAGTGCCATGCTCGCGCGTGCGACCGTAGACGTCGCCTTCGCGGTGAGCCCCAGATAAAGCGTGGAGCCTTCGGATGTCGCCAAATCACGAGATACCTGGCTCAATGCACCGGAGCTCGACCCGCCAAGGCGCTCAAATAGCACACGAGATTCGTCTGCCGAGACCACGCGCGCCCACTGGCGGCGCGCCTCGCGCTCGATGGAATGGGCCTCGTCGATTACCCAGTGGCGGATGGGAGGCAAAATTCTCCCTTCGGCCGCAACGTTGCGAAACAGCAGGGAATGATTTGTGACCACGACATCGGCATGCGCCGCGCGACGACGGGCACCGTGGACGAGGCATTTATCGGGAAAGAACGGACACAGGCGGCGAGCGCATTCGCGCGAGGCCGTCGTAAAGTCGGGACGGTTGACGCTGCGCCAGCGAATGCCGAGCGAATCGAGGTCACCATCGGCAGATTGGCACACATACGCCATGATCACCGCAACCGCTGTGAGCGTGTCGGCAGGATCGCGCTTGGTGGTAATCTCGGCCTGACTTCGGCTCATGCGCTCGAGTTTGCGCAGGCACGGATAGTGGTCATATCCCTTGAGCGCACAGAATGACAAGCCTCCGTCCAGCTGTTCGGCGAGTTTTGGCAGCTCGTGGTACATAAGCTGATCGGCAAGATTATTCGATTTGGTCGCAATGCCAACGGTAATGTTGTTTCGGCGGGCGGCCTCGGCAAAGGGCACGAGATACGCCATCGATTTACCGACGCCCGTACCGGCCTCTATCACGCGATGCGTATCCGTAATCAACGCGTCGCGTACCTCGAGCGCCATGGCAATCTGCTCGTCGCGCGGCTCATAAGTGGGATACATGCGATTGACTAGACCACCAGGGGCATAATCCGCCTCAATCTCTTCGCGGCTCGGCATGTTAAGAACCGGCAGCTCGTCGGCATCCACGCGATCATCGGCGCGATCGGCCTTGAGCACGTCGGCGCGGGCGGCGACAAGCGAGAAAATCGAGCCGGGGTTTTGACCTGCCAAAAACGAGAAAATGGGACGATAGGACCAAGGAACATCCGCGTGCATATCCGCCAGACGCGCCATAAGGCCCTGCGGCAAGTCCGTAAGGGCAACCAGCAGCACGCGCCACACCCCACACAGGGCATCGACATCGGCATTTGCACGATGCGACACGGAGTCGCAGCCAAACAGATCAGCCATAAAGGACAACTTGTGCGACGCCAGGCGCGGCAGCGCGATACGGGACAGCGCCAGCGAATCGATCCAGATGTCGCTGACGTTGACACCGCCCTTGACCGATTCGATGAACGATCGGTCAAACGTGGCATTATGCGCGATAACCGGGCACCCGCCCACAAAATCGGCGAGCGCAGCCACGGCCTCTACAGCCGAGGGGGCATCGGCCACATCGGCGTTTGTGATGCTTGTGAGCTCAGTGATTTCGGCAGGGATCAGCTGCTTGGGATGCACAAACGTGTCAAAGCGGTCAACGACCTCGCGGCCCGAAAGACGGGCCGCGGAAATCTCGATAAGCTCGTTGTCCTGGACCGAAAGACCCGTGGTCTCGGTATCGAGGACGATAACATCCTCCTCGATAAGGCCAAACGATTGTGTGCGGGCACGCTCGGCGAGCGTTGCATAGGAATCAATGACAAACTGCGGCGTTCCAGGAGATACAGCATCCTCGATTAGCATGCAATGCCCGCTCGACGGAGACCCATGCGAATCAGACTGTCACAGACCTGCGGGAAGGTCATGTCTTTGGTATGACGAATCTCGTCCGGATACAGCGACGTATCGGTCATACCGGGAATCGTATTGGTCTCGAGGATGACGGGGCCGTCCTCGTTCACGATAAAATCGCTGCGCGAAATGCCCAGACAGCCGAGGGCTTTGTGAGCCGCACAGGCTAGTTCCTGGGCACGAGCATAGTTTTCGGGCGAAATCTGCGCCGGAATACGGTGGATATCCGTGGGATCGACGTACTTCACATCCAGGTCGTAGAACTCACAGTCCTCAGGCTTGCGAATCTCGACGATCGGCAGGGCGCGCACGTCATCCTCGCCGTAGACGCCTACGGTAATCTCGGTTCCCTCGATGCACTTTTCGACCAGCACCTTATCGCCGTACTCAAAGGCCTTGGCGATGGCGGCAGGCAGCTCAGAGGGCTCGTGTACCAGGGAGATGCCGTAGCTGGAGCCGTTGACGGCGGGCTTTACAAAGCAACGCTCGCCGCAAATCTCAACGATGCGATCGATATCAACCTCGTCGCCCGCCTCAAGCGCCAAACCGGGGGCAATGGGGATGCCTGCCTTGGCATACAGAAGCTTTGAAACCTCTTTATCGGCGCCACACGCGCTGGCGAGCACACCCGACGCCGTATAGGGGATACCCAGCGTCTCCATGGCTCCCTGCATGGCGCCATCCTCGCCACCGGCGCCGTGCATGGCGATAAACGCCACGTCAAAATCGCCAGTTGCCATAGTCACCATAAAATCATCGGCAGCCGTATCGAGCAGCTCCACCGAAGTGTAGCCAGCCTCCTTTAGGGCCACCACGACGTTCTTTCCCGAATTGAGCGAAATCTCGCGCTCGGCGGAATGGCCGCCCGCCAAGACCGCTACGTGCATGTTCTCTAGGCTTTTACCCGGCATGGGCAGACTCCTCCTCTATGATTTCTGCAGCTGATACCATATTGTAGCGATACCCCCTACGTTTCCCCAAAATCGAAAGGCTTCCATGAATCCCAGGACTAAATCTCAGGACATTCGCGACTTGAGCCAAAACGATATTCGCGAGCTCGTGTCCGAACTCGGCCAGCCCGCTTTCCGCGCGAAGCAGCTCATTGAATGGGTTTTTGAGAAGAACGTTTGTTCGTTTGACGATATGACCAACCTTCCCAGGGCTTTCCGCGAGCAGTTAAAGGAGGCATTTGCCTTCGACACGCCGACCGAGCTCACCAAGCAGGTGTCCAAAGACGGCTCTCGTAAATACCTACTCGAGTACCACGATGGCATTTCTGTCGAGACCGTCGGCATGCCCCGTCGTAACAAGCTTTCTGTCTGCGTATCCACCCAAGCCGGCTGCGGAATGGGCTGTGCTTTTTGCGCTACCGGTCTCAACGGCCTCAGGCGCTCGCTGACCGCCCAGGAAATCGTCGACCAGGTACTTCACGTTTCCAATGATTTTGGCGAGCGCGCGACAAGCGTAGTGTTCATGGGCCAGGGCGAGCCTTTTGCCAACTACGATGAGGTTCTTAAGGCGCTGCGCATCCTTAATGACCCCGACGGTATCGGCATTGGGGCGCGCCATCTCACCGTGTCTACCAGCGGTGTTATTCCTGGCATCCGTAAGTTTGCCGACATTCCCGAGCAGTTCACCCTAGCTGTCTCGCTGCACTCCGCTATCCAGTCCACACGCAATAAGCTCATGCCCGGTGTCAAGAAATACACACTCCTGCGCCTTCACGAGGCACTGCAGCTCTACACCGAGAAGACCGGCCGCCGTCCGACGTACGAATATGCCATGATCGAGGGCGTCAACGACACCAACCCCGAAATGCAGGCGCTCTGCGACTTCTGCGAGGGCACGCTGTGCCACGTCAACCTGATTCAGCTCAACGATATTGAGGGCAGCCCGCTCAAGCCGTCACCGATCCATAAGGTAGAAGACCTTCAACGCCGTCTTGAGTCCCGTGGTATCGAGACCACGATCCGCAACTCTCGTGGCAACGATATCGATGCGGCTTGTGGCCAACTCAAGCAGCGTTTCAAAGTTCAGAAGAACGCGTAGGGGAGACCAGCCTAAACGTTTCATGTGAAACATCAGAAAGCCCCGGTTGCTTAATTGCAACCGGGGCTGTTTCATATTCATCGATTATCTGCATCATACGATTGTCCAGTATTATTTAGGACGATATTAGGGATCCCTGTACTGGTGATCAGACAAGGAACCCTTCAGAATAGATGAGTCATTGTTAGGTACCTAAAAGCCTACATTTTCCCATTGATGATTAACCCAATCTTGGTTGATCTTGGGATTCTTAGTCATCTGAGCCGTACGCATGGCAACGTCCTCGGTCATAACATCCATTTTCTTTTTTGAGGTATCAACGATATCCTGCGCTCCGCGAAGTAAACGACCACGCAATTCATCATCTGTCGCAATCTTATAACCGGCATAAGCGCCAACTGCAACAGTAGCAGCCAAAGCGACAGCAGTCAGAACTCTATTCCTCATCCTGACCTCCTTGATCAAACTGAATCATTTCGCCCAGAATGCGAGAGAGTTCCTCTTCATCCTTAAATTCAATCTCGATCTTGTTCTTGCCGCGCGAGCTCTTTACGCGAACGTTCGTGTTAAACACCTGACGCAGAACGCGTGCCGCCTTCTTAAAAGACTGAGGCGTTGCGGTTCGAGGCGTTTTTGGGGTCTCTCCGGCAGAAAACAACGGAGCTAGATTTTCTGTCGCGCGGACGGACAATCCTTCCGCAACAACCTTCTCAGCTAACTTAATGCGTGCATCTTCGTATGGAACTGCAAGAATTGCACGAGCATGGCCAGCAGTCAGCTTACCTTCAAAGATCATCTGCTGAACAACCTCTGGAAGATCAAGTAGGCGCAGCGAATTGGTAATTGCAGAGCGAGACTTGCTAACAGCCTTCGACAAGGCCTCTTGAGTCATACCACTCGCATCGATGAGCTGTCGATATCCCTTAGCCTCTTCGACGGGATTGAGATCAGAGCGTTGCAGATTTTCAATCAATGCAAGCGCAAGCATCTGTTCATCATCAACATCTTTTATGATGACAGGAACTTCCTCAAGTCCAGCGAGCTTAGAAGCCTGATAACGGCGCTCACCCGCGATAATCTCATAGCCATTACCGTGCTTGCGTACAAGAAGTGGCTGAAGAACACCATGCTCCTGAATCGACTCACTCAACTCTCGAAGCTCGGTCTCATTAAAATGAATTCTGGGTTGGTTGGGATTCGGAACGATATCTTCGATTGGAAGTTTAGTTTCCGAAGCAGTATTGGATGCGGACGTCGCAGATCCACCGGTCTCATATTCTGCTTCAGAGACCAATGCATTGAGTCCGCGACCCAAACCGCCACGCTTCCTAGGACTAGGCACGCTTGATCACCTCTTTGGCAAGGTTCATATACGCCTTTGCACCCTTATTTTGCGGCGCATATGTAATTACCGGCTCACCGAACGACGGTGCTTCTGATATTTTAACCGTACGCGGAATCAAGGTCTTAAATGCCTTATCGCCAAAGTACGACTGCACTTCTTCTACAACCTGATTTGAGAGCGATGTTCGCGAATCATACATCGTCATAAGTACGCCATAGGTATCAAGGCTCTTATTTAGGCGTGTTTTGACCATCTTCATCGACTCAAGCAGCTTGGTGACACCTTCGAGTGCGTAATACTCACACTGAATCGGAATCAGAACACTGTCCGCCGCCGTCAACGCATTAATGGTCAACAAGCCAAGTGAAGGCGGACAGTCGATAAATATAAAGTCAAACTCATCCTTAACAGGCTCAAGCAGATCCTTCAAGCGTGTTTCTCGTGCAATTGCGCTTACAAGCTCAATTTCGGCACCTGCAAGCTGGATAGTAGCCGGAATTATAAATACCTTACTGCAATTTGTATCCAGAACAAGCGATTCTGCCGGAACATCATTCAGCAATGCATCATAGATGCAGTTATCGAGTTCTTCTTTTTCGATTCCAAAGCCGCTCGTGCTATTACCCTGTGGATCAAAATCGACAATCAGCGTCTTTCGACCCTGTTCACCCAGTGCTGCTGCAAGGTTTACTGCTGTGGTGGACTTACCCACACCACCCTTTTGATTGATGATTGCAATGATACGCGTGTCTTTTGCGCTCTTTGAACGCTTAACGTCGCGAAATCCCACGGTCCCTCCTGGTGTATTTTAAGCTGTTAAACGGAGGATGTTTCACGTGAAACATTCCGATTCATCATCTGTTATGTTTCACGTGAAACATAACAAGTAATTACTATCCATTATGTTTCACGTGAAACATCTAGGCAAGCGGATTCTTCTTCGCCATGCCATTAGCACGTGGAAGCGAAATAGATGCCGGACGAGATTTTTTTAGAATGATAAACTCGCGATGACCCAAGCCATTTGGCAAATCTAAATCATCTGTCATAAGCGTGGTGAACCCGCATATGGTAGCAGCATTTAGACCAGACTGAAGTTCGACGTCTGACGGGTTTCCCTTAGTAATAACAAAGAGACCACTATCTATTAGAAATGGTGAAGCGTACTCGACGAGAACTGGTAACGGTGCAAGTGCACGAGCAGTAACAACAGCAAACTGTTTCTTATGGCTTCGGGCATATTCTTCAAGACGATCATGGACCGCGTGAGCATGCTTGAGACCGAGAGCCTCAACAAATGAGTTGACGGCATCAACCTTCTTGCCAACCGAATCGATATAGGTAGCCTTACGTCCGCTAGCAATTGTCAAAGGGATACCAGGAAACCCAGCACCAGTACCCATGTCTAACAACGCGCCTTCTGGAGCTATGTCTATATAGGGAAGCAACACAAGCGAATCAAGAATATGAAGAACAGCCGCATCTTCGATATTTAGGATGCGCGTAAGATTGGTGGTCTTATTAGCCTCCAAAACAAGATCAAGATGCTCAATACAGGAGCATAGGACATCATGGGAGACCTTCAAAGAATAGTCTTCGCAATACGAAATTAGACGACCAAGCATCTGGCTTGTCTGCTCATCGGTTAGTACAAACAAGACAAACTCCTATCTGACAAAAATCAGTGTATCAAGAACTTTTGACAAAAAAAGGGGACGTGGAAACCACGCCCCCTTAAGATAAGCTCGTTTAGGTTATCGAGCAACAATCACAACATGACGATCGGGGTCAGAACCCTCAGAATGCGTGTCGACGGCGTCGTTGCCGCGAAGAGCAATATGAACCAGACGGCGCTCGTAGGCATTCATGGGCGGAAGCGAAACGCTTTTGTGAGTGCGAACTGCCCGCTCGGCAGCAGACTGAGCCATAGAGGCAACCTTGTCCTGGCGGCGGCTCTTATATCCCTCGACGTCGACGACAACCGGATACCTAAAGCCCAGCTTGCGACTCACCAACAGCGAGAACATAACCTGAAGGGCATCAAGGGTGCGTCCATGACGACCAATAAGGACGGCAAGGTCGGGAGCCGTTACATCAAGAATCAGTTCGCCCTCGTCGCCCTCATACTCATCGATAGGAGAGTTGGCGGCGTCGAAATGCGAAAGGATGGAACGAAGAATAGAAATCGCAACATCGGCAATGGTGTCGAGCTCTTCGTCCGTAAGCTCTTCACCAGCCTTGTAGCGCTGTGCAATCTCGAGATAATCGCCCGCGGCCTGCGGGGCAACCTCCTCAAGCATATCCTCGACGATCTCTTCAGACATAACGTACTCCAAAAGTTAGGTACCTAAATAAGATTACTATACCGCTACTTCTTCTTGTGCGGGCGCGGCTTCTTCTCGCGACGCGTGACCTCAACCTGCAGCGGGGCGTTCTTAAGACGCTCCTCCTCTTCGGCCTTAGCCTTCTCGATAACCTTCTGCGTCACAAAGATCTGCTGGATGACCTGCCAGGCAGAAGACACGTCGTAGTACAAAAGAACACCAACGGGCAGGCTCCAACCCATCCAGAGCATCATGACGGTCATGACGACAGCCATCATGCGCATGCTCTGGGCCTGCTGACCGGTCTGATTGCGCGACATGTACAGCTGCGGAATCAGGGTCAGGACAGCAAACAGAATCAGGCAAATCAGCGCAGGCAGTGCGACCATAAAGCCATCGGCAAAAGAGGCACTCGGCGTGGTAGTCAGATCGGGCAGAATGTTGAAGAACGAGAAGGTGCCCTCGTTAAAGTACTGCGGCAGGTTGCGCAGAAGTGTAAACAGGGCGATGAGGATAGGCATCTGAATCAGAAGCGGCAGGCAGCCGGACAGCGGATTGAACTTGTTCTCGCTGTAGAACTTCTGCATCTCCTCGGCCTGACGTTGGGGATCGTCGGCATAGCGCTCCTGGATCTCGAGCATCTTGGGCTGCAGCACCTGCATACGGGCCGTCGACTTGGTCGACTTGAGCATGAGCGGCGTCAGCAGCAGACGGACGATGACCACCAGGATAATGATGGACAGGCCCCAGTCGACCGCAAAGGTCTGGATGAGCTTGAGCAGCTCGAAAAGGATGTTAACGATCCAATCCCACATGTAATTTTTCCTCCGATAGCGAGTGCCCGCTAGGGCACAGGGTCATAACCGCCGACGTGCAGGGGATTGCAGCGAGCGATGCGCCTCACGGCAAGCCAGCAGCCTCTACAAACACCGTATTTCTCGATAGCCTGGACGGCGTAATGAGAACACGTTGGATAATAAATGCAGGCGTCAGGCAATAAGGGCGAAATAACCTGTTGATATATGCGAATAGGAGCGATGGCAACACGTCGCAAAACGTGATTGCTCATCGCTCCTCCCCGGCAACGCCGGCGCGTATCACAAGCGAACGCAATGCCTCGTTCATCTCCTCCGGCGACGAGATCCTCGTCTTGGGGGTCGCGAACAAGATGATGTCATAACCCGCAACGGGAAATCCGCAGCTGCGGGCGGCCTCGCGCATCACACGCTTAGAACGATTGCGCACAACTGCGCAACCGAGTCGTTTAGCACCAACGAAGGCGACCCTTCCAGAGTCGCCTTCGCCAACCGATTCACATATGGTCATTCGAATCAGAGGATGATTGAAACGACGCCCCTGACTGAACACATGCTCGAAATCTTGCCGAGACTTAATAGTCTTCATGCGAGATGTGTGTATCGCTGCTAGACAGTGAGACGCTTGCGGCCCTTGGCGCGGCGACGGGCGAGCACGGCACGACCACCCTTGGTGGCCATACGGGCACGGAAGCCATGGGTCTTGGCACGCTTACGCTTATTAGGCTGATACGTACGCTTCATCTTAAGTTCCTCCTGCTGCATTTCGAGTGTCCGCGAGGGCGCGGACGCAGATATAGACACGTGAGCTTGAAGATTGTAGGGAAATCAATGTTCAAATGTCAAGAAATCAAAGGTAAAAGGTTGCGCAGTTCACACGGTTCCGCCATAAGCCGGATGAGTTTTTGAGTATGACTCCAACTTTTCACGATATTTCACCGAGTTTTCGACAGGTCATGTTGGCAATGTTGAGAACTTTTCGCCCATTTTCCAAAGTTTTCAACATGTTTTGAAAACTTGTCGAAAGATGAGAAACATTGCGCGGTGAGCTACTATTTATCCGAAACCTTTTGAAAGATTGCGAGCGGCATGTCTGACGACTTTTACACCATGGTCGATTCCGGTGACCCGGCACCCGACAACGAGCACATCAACGGCGTACGCGAAGAGCGCGAAGAGGGCGAGCAGACATCGAAACAGACACCGAAAACCATGTATGCGGCGCGCATCGCCGTCTATGACGACATGCTTTCGACCCCGCGCGTGATCGTCATCGAGCCGCAAGACATCCGCACGTATCTGGAAGAGACGACTAACACCGTCTACCAGTGCATGAAAGAGCAAGGCGGACACATCTCACTCATGGTTATCCGCGAGATTGTCGAAAACTTTATCCACGCCCACTTTGCCGAGCCCATTATCTCGATCCTGGACGGCGGGGAAACTATCCGCTTTGCCGACCAAGGTCCGGGCATCGACGACAAAGAGCGCGCCTTTGACTTTGGCGTCACCAGCGCAAACAGCAAGATGAAGCGGTATATACGCGGCACCGGGGCAGGTTTTCCCATGGTGCAGGAATACCTGGAAAACGCCGGCGGGGCAGTCTCCATCGAAGATAACATGGGCAACGGCACCGTCGTCACGGTGAGCCTCGACCCCAAGCGCGTGCAGGAAATTGAGCGCGCGGGAGGGCGCGGGGCAGCCGTGCGCCCCGAGGCCCAGGGGTCGGAATACCCACTGCCGGGAGCATTTCCACAGCAAGCAATGATGACTCCGCAGCAAACCATGGCCGCGTCCCCACTGCAACGGCCCATGGTTTCGCAGCAGATGCATCAACCCGGCATGCCGCCCATGCAGGACCCCCAGCCCGCGGGACAGACGACAACTCAAGGCTCGGCAGAGTCCATGGTCCCGGCCGATTCGGATGCAGCCGCGATGCAGCAGGTGACGGGCATGCAAGGAGCTCGGCAGATGGGCTTCCAACCGTACCCGCAGGCATATCCGGGACAATATATGCCGCAGCAGGGATACTCCCAGCAATATATGCAGCAGTATCCCCAGGGCTATCAGCAGCCGTATCAGCAGATGCCGCAGCCGTACAATCCCTGGGCCCAGCAGATGCCGCCGCAGCCATACCAACAGTGGCCGCAAAGTTTTCAACAGCCGATGCCAACCATGCAGAGTTCTCAACAACCAGCAGCTCAAATGATGTATCCTAATGCGGCGAATCAATACGCACAGCCGCAACCGGACGTATTTGTGAGCGAGCGCGGCAACGCGGCGCTGGGATATCTGGCTCAAAACCAAGAGTGCGGCGCCACCGACCTGGCGCGAGCATTTGGAAACTCCGCGCCCACGTGGTCACGCACACTCAATGACTTGGCGCAGGCCGGCTTGGTAATCAAACACGGTCAGAAATACCATCTGACCGAACTCGGCAGCGCTCGCGTGCGTGCCCAAAGTTAAGGAACGGGAGAGACAGTGGACGAGGAAGCAAGCATCATCCTGGAGGATGCCATCGCTTTTTGCCAGCGCGACGGCCAAGATGCACGCCTCATCAACATGTTGGGGCAATCGCGTGCCGTGAGCCTGACCGAGGACACCTTGACCATCGAGGCACCGTCACGCTTTGCCATTGCGCAGCTCAAAAAGCATCAGCCGACTATCGAGCACTACCTAGAAGAGATTGCCTTTGCGCCGATCGCGCTCAACATCGTGGCACCGCAGGGTCCCACGACAGGCGCCACAGGGGCGGCACCCGTCACTCCCCCTTTGACGACCGCCGCCCCTGTGGCGGCTCCGGAGACCAATGCGGGCGATGTTTCCCGTGAAACCATGCCCCACGCAACAGCCGTGCCGGTAGCAACCGCGCCCAGCGTTTCACACATGCCCGTCGCGCACGACGCGGCGCCGGGCGAAGAACCGGGCATCGCGATCAAAAACACGCTGTCGGCCGACGATTTCCGCCGCATGATGAATCAGATGAAGGGCGTGGCACCCGCTAAGAGCGCGAAACCAGTCTCGACATCGCCTGTGAGCGTGCCTGCGGCTGCGGCGCCGGGCGAGCAGAACGCCGACGGCGCGCCCCTCGTGGCCAACTCAAAATTCACCTTCGAAAACTTTGTCTACGGCCCCGAAAACAGCCACGCCTATCGTTCGGCGCTTAAATTCGCCGCACTCGCAGACGAACGCGGTACTTGCACATCCCTGTTCATCTATGGCAAATCGGGCTTAGGCAAGACCCACCTGCTGCTCGCCATCAAAAACGAGCTCGCCGAGAAGTCGCCCGAGATCAAAGTGAAATACGCCAACTCACAGGCATACATCGATGATCTGATGACGGAATTCGACCGCCAAAAGAAGAGTAACGCTCCCATCATGCAGGCATACCACGGCGTGGACGTGCTCATCATCGATGACATCCAAAACATCATCGGCAAGCGCGCGAGCGTGGACTACTTTTTCCAGCTCATGGACGAGTTTATCCGCAACAACAAGAAGGTCGTGATTGCCGCAGACCGTGCGCCCAAGGACCTGAACATGGACGAGCGTCTGACCAGCCGCTTTAACGCCGGCATGCTCTGCTTGGTAGCAGAGCCCAGCTACGAGATGAAGTACAAGATTCTGCAGCGCTATTACGAGAACACGATCGCGGCGGCGCCCGAGGCGGGCGACGACTCGCTGCTGGCGGCCTACGGTGGCGACAGCGGACATCTGACCGACGAGCACTTTAAACATATGGCGGAGGTATCGGGCACCAACATCCGTGAGCTCGAGAGCTTCTGCGAGCGCTGCGCCGGGGAGGCGGGCGACCGCGAGCGCGAGGGTAGCGAGCTGAGCTTCGACGACATCGATGCCATCGCCAGCCAGTACTTCGACACGTCGGCCAAAAAGATCAACGTGCAGACAGTTCAGTCTGTTATCGAGGAGCAGTACGGCGTGACGCATGAGGAGCTCATTGGTCCGCGCCGCAATGCCAATATCGCTAAGGCGCGCCATATCGCCATCTACCTAGCGATCGAGATGTGCGAGATGACAACCACCGCCGTGGGTGCGGAGTTTGGCAACCGCAACCACTCGACCGTCAGCACGAGCTACAAAAAAGTCCAGAAGATGATTCAGGAAGACCGGACCGTGACCGAGGACCTCAAATCGCTACGAGACAAAATTACACTGCGCTCGTAGGGAAATAGGCACACCTGTTGAAAACTTGTCGAAACCGCGGGCATAAGGTGTCTAAAACCCAGCCCGCTCCGATGAAAAGTTTTGCGCAGGTTTTGAACGTGGAAAACGACCCCTGTTGCACACAGGGAATTGTCGATTCTCTTTTTGGGTTTGACCTGCATGTTTGGGAGTAATCAACAGTTTCGTCAGTACTATTACTATTATTGAGATATTTATATCTATAGAAAGGTATTAAAAGATGAAGTTCACCGTCAGCCAGAGCTCGCTTACGCAAGCAATCGGCGTCGTCATGAAGGGTGTCGCTTCGGCATCCACCCTCCCCATTCTGTCGGGCGTGCTCATCAAGGCACAAGACGGCATCTTGGAATTCCAGACCTCTAACTACACTATCTCGATTCGTCACCGCATCGCGGCACATGTGGAAGAGGAAGGTGAGATGGTAATCCCCTGCAAGATGCTCTCCAACATCACCAAGACCCTTCCCGATGCCCCAGTTACCTTTGAGCTTTCGGAGCGCCAGGTGCTGATCGGTTGCGAGAAGAGTTCCTTCCGCCTGAATACGCTCGATGCCAACGATTTCCCCGAGTTCCCGGCCTATGCCATCGAGAGCGCCGTTGAGCTCCCGACCGACATTCTGTCCGAGATGGTCAGCCGCGTGTGGCGCGTCACCTCGACCGACAAGGCCCGCCCCATCCTGGGCGGTGTGCATATGAGGGTCGAAAACAACACCGTGCGCCTGGTGGCGACCGACTCCTTCCGTCTGGCCGTGTGCGATACGCAGGTGGAGACCTCGACGCTCGAGGGCTCCTTTGAGCTCAACGTGCCGGCCGATGCCTTCAACGACGCCCTGAGCATCATGGCGAGCCAGGCGACCATTATGATCGGTGCCACCGACACCCAGGTTGTCTTTGAAGCCGGCAATACCACCTACGTGTCGCGCCGCATAGAGGGTATGTATCCCAACTACAAGCAGCTCATCCCCGATTCGTGCGTAACGAGCGTCAAGATCGACGTGGCGGCTTTTAATGCCGCCCTCAAGCGCGTGGCGGTCATCGCGAGCGCCAACCCCGCCGTCAAGTTTGAGATCGATGTCGAGAACGGCCAGATGGGCCTGTCCTCCATCTCCAATGACCAGGATCTGGCGCAGGAGACGATCGATGTCGAGGCCGAGGGCGAGTCGGGTACCATTGCCTTTAACTACCACTACATCTTTGGCTGTCTCAACGCCCTGTCCAAGGAGAAGGAGATCACGCTGGAGCTCAAGAGCTACTCGCAGGCCGGCATCTTTAAGTCCTACGACAAGATCAACTATCTGTACCTGGTCATGCCGGTGCGCATCTAGCGGCGCCCTATGGCCATGTTCGCCCGCGATCTTTCCGTCGCGCGCTACCGCAGCTTCGATAGCTATCGCCTGGAACTGAGCGATGGCGTGACGGTGCTCGCGGGGCCCAACGCGGCGGGAAAGACCAACCTCATAGAGGCGCTGCAGCTGCTAACGAGCGGCGCCTCGTTTAGGCATTCCACTGCCGTCGAGCTTGTGCACGACGGCACGGGTTTGTGCAAGGCCGAGCTTAGGCTCGAGGGCGATGGCCGCGTGCTGGACATGGGCCTATGCGTGGAGGACGGTAAGCGTTCGTTTAGCCGCAACGGCAAGCGATGTGCCGCCTCTGGCGTGCGCGGCGTGCTGCCGAGTGTTTTGTTCTGCCCCGATCATCTGGATATGGTTAAGCGTGGTGCCAGCGTGCGTCGCGCCGCGCTCGACGACTTTGGCGTGCAGCTGAGCGCCCGCTATGCCGATCTGGCAAGCGCCTACGGCCGCTGCGTGACGCAGCGCAACGCCCTGCTCAAAGAGACATGGTGCTGTCGCGAGATGCTCGGCGCGTGGAATGAGTCGATTGCCCGCGCCGGATCGGCCCTGCTGGTGCACCGCTTGGCCCTGCTCGATCGCTTGGACGCCCACGTGCGCAATGCCTACGGGCTGGTTGCGTCCGGGGAGGAGGCCGATGTGGCCTATGCGTCCACGTTGGGGGAGCTGCCCCAGACCGATGACCGCGAGGAGCTGAGGGGCTGGGCATACGAGCACATGCTCGCGGCGCTCGACGAGCGTGCCGACGAGGAAATCCGCCGCGGCGTGACACTCGTGGGTCCGCACCGCGACGAGATTGAGTTTTCGGTCGCCGGCCGCTCGGCTCGCTCGTTTGCCAGTCAGGGTCAGCAACGTACGTTGGTTCTGGCCTGGAAGGTGGCCGAGGTGGCCGTAGCCCGCGATATTCTGGGTACCGCCCCGCTGCTGCTTTTGGATGACGTGATGAGCGAGCTCGACGGCGATCGCCGCGCCGCTTTTTTGCAGCTGATCGGCGACGACATCCAGACGGTCATAACCACCACCAATTTGGGATACTTTACCGATGAGTTACTTGATCGAGCCAAGGTGGTGAGCATGGGTGAGGCATGCTAATTACGAGCGTGAGAACGGCACGGCTGCCTTCAGTGACTTTTTGGGTGTCGAGCGCCAGCGCATCTTGGCGTCGGCTACGCCCGAGCGTCGTGCGCAAATGGAGGCCGCCGAGGAATCGCGCGCGGTCTACCGTGCTTGGAACGCGGTGTGCTCGGGCACGCGCGAGGGCCGGCATGTGACGGGGCTACGTTATCTTCCCGAGTCCAACGAGCTGCTGGTGTATCTCGATTCGCCCTCGTGGACACAGGAGATGACACTTTTGCGCGAGATAATCCGCGCACGCATGGAGCGTGCCGGCGCGCATGTGGATGGCCTGGTATTTAAGACGACCCGTCCCGGCCACACGCCGCCCGCGGCAAAAGAGCGCCTGCGCCCGGTCGCGACCGAGCGCCCGCCCGCGCCGCATGCCGACCTGAATGAAGCCGAGCGCGCCGAGATCGAGCGCCAGGTATCGCCCATCGAAGACCAAAAACTGCGTGAGGCCCTCCAGAACGCCATGAGGGCCAGTGCCGAGTGGGCCAAGGGCGTGCAAAGCAAAAAAGAGTCTTAAATCGCATCTGGTGGCCTTGTATAGGCAAATACCCTCGTCTCCGAGGGTATTTTTTACGATAAAATAGTAAGGCTATACAGATTTTCTTAACCGAAGGAGGACGTGTGGCAAACGAAAACGATTACGATGGCGGCGAAATTAAGATCCTCGAGGGTCTCGAAGCCGTCCGTAAGCGCCCGGGCATGTATATCGGCTCGACGAGCGCCAGCGGTCTGCACCACCTGGTGTGGGAGATCGTTGACAACTCCGTCGACGAGGCCATGGCCGGTTTCTGCACCGAGATTCAGGTGACGGTCCACGCCGACAACTCCATTACGGTCGTCGATAACGGGCGCGGCATCCCCGTCGACGAGCATCCTGTCAAAAAGATTCCGACGCTCGAGGTCGTCATGACGATCCTTCACGCCGGCGGTAAGTTCGATAACTCGGCCTATAAGGTTTCCGGCGGCCTGCACGGCGTGGGCATCTCCGTTGTCAACGCCCTGTCCAAGCGCGTGGTCGTACAGGTGCGCCGCGACGGCAATATCTACGAGATGGAATTCTCGCGCGGCAAGACCGTCAAGAAGATGGAGGTCGTGGGCGCCTCGGATTCGACGGGCACCACCGTCTCCTTCTGGCCCGACGACGAGATCTTCGAGACCTGCGTCTACGATTTCGATACACTGCACAATCGTCTGCAAGAGACGGCGTTTCTCAACAAGAACCTCAAGATCGTGCTGACTGACGAGCGTGAGGCGGCTCCCCGCGTGGAGGAGTTTTGCTACGAGGGCGGCATCATCGACTTCGTCAAGTTCCTCAACGACGGCAAGGACGTCCCCGAGGCCTTTAAGGAGCCCATCTACATTGAGGGCAAATCGGACCCGGATGCGCCCGTGGCCAAGATGGGCGAGGTCGAGGTGTCCCTGCAGTGGAACGCCGGTTATGGCGAGAACGTCATGTCGTTTGCCAACGACATCTACACCCCCGAGGGCGGCATGCACCTCGAGGGCTTCCGCACCGCCCTCACCCGCGTGATTAACGATTACGCCCGCAAGCAGAACCTGCTTAAGGAGAAAGAGGCCAACCTGAGCGGTGACGACGTGCGCGAGGGTCTCTCGGCCGTCATCTCGGTCAAGCTGCCCGATCCGCAGTTTGAGGGCCAGACCAAGGCCAAGCTCGGTAGTTCCTACATGCGCGCGCTTACGCTCAAGATCGTGACCGACGGTCTTGCCGACTACCTTGAGGAGCACCCCAAGCCCGCCCGCGAGATCGTCAAGAAGGCGCAGCAGGCCTGCAAGGCCCGCAACGCCGCCCGCAAGGCGCGCGAGGCGACCCGTCGCAAGAGCCTGCTCGAGACGGCGTCGCTGCCCGGCAAACTCGCCGACTGCTCGGTGCGCGATGCCGAGCTGACCGAGCTCTTCATCGTAGAGGGCGACTCGGCAGGCGGTTCGGCCAAGGACGGCCGTCGCCGAGACATCCAGGCGATTCTGCCCCTGCGCGGCAAGATTCTGAACGTCGAGCGCGTGGGCGACCATCGTGCGTTCTCGAGCGACACCATCCAGTCGCTGATCACCGCGATCGGTTGCGGCGTCACGACGAGCGCCGGCGACGGCGGCGACTTCGATATCACCAAGGCGCGCTACCACAAGATCATCATCATGACCGATGCAGATGTCGACGGTGCGCATATCCGCATCCTGCTGCTGACGTTCTTCTACAAGTACATGCGTCCGCTGATCGATGCCGGCTATGTCTATGTTGCCTGCCCGCCCATCTTTGGCATTAAGGTGCGCAACAAGATCCACTACGTGTATCCCAACGGCCGACAGCCCGAAGACGAGATACTGCGCGACACCATTCAGAGCCTGGGCCTGAACCCCGACGACAACGACGAGGACGGCAAGGCCAAGGATGGCAAGATCACCAAGAAGCGCAAGGGCTATACCGTCCAGCGCTACAAGGGCCTGGGTGAGATGGACCCCAAGCAGCTTGCCTCGACGACGATGGACCCCAAGACCCGCATTTTGCAGCGCGTGACGATCGAGGATGCCGTGGTGGCGGACCGTGCCGTACGCGAGCTCATGGGTTCCGAGGTGGGCTATCGCCGCGAGTACATTGAAAAACACGCGCATGATGCACGCTTCTTAGATGCCTAACCTGTTCGGCTTTCCCAGCCACCGCACCTTCGCCCTCAATCGTCGGTTGCGTACCCAAGTACGCTTCCCTCTTCTTTCGGGCGAATCTGCGGCACCTGGAAAAGCTGTCTCCGTGGTAGGGAACTAATGGACCACGCAAACCATGAGGAGGTAACGTGGCAGACGATATCAACAACAACGAGGGTATGGACGAGGCCGGCGACGCCGGTATGCCCGATGATCTGAAGCGCCTGCTCGCCCGCGCCGAGCAGGGCGAGGACGGCGATCCGGATTCCTACAACCCCGATGTCGAGGATGAAGAGGAAGAGGATGACGACGCCGAGCTCGAGGAGAGCTTTGGCGCGGTCGATCGCGGTGCCTCGGCCGGCGAGGACATCAACGGCGGCCAGCTCCAGATTTCGGAGTTTGGCCGCGAGATGAAGCAGTCGTTTATCGAGTACTCGATGTCGGTCATTACGGCACGCGCCCTGCCGGACGTGCGCGACGGCTTAAAGCCGGTGCACCGCCGCATCCTGTACGCCATGAACGAGAGCGGCATCTACCCCAACCGCCCGCACAAGAAGTCGGCCTGGACGGTCGGCGAAGTTATCGGTAAGTACCACCCCCACGGCGACTCCGCGGTCTATGAGACCATGGTTCGTCTGGCGCAGTGGTTCTCCATGCGCACGCCGCTTATCGACGGCCACGGCAACTTTGGCAACATCGACGGCGACGGTGCCGCAGCTATGCGTTACACCGAGAGCCGTCTGGCAAAGCCCGCCATGGAGCTGCTCCGCGACCTGCAGAAGGATACCGTCGACTGGCAGCCCAACTACGACGAGTCGCTCGCCGAGCCCGTGGTACTGCCCGCACGCTTCCCCAACCTGCTGGTTAACGGCAGCCAAGGCATCGCTGTAGGCATGGCCACCAATATCGCCCCGCATAACCTCACCGAGGCGATCGAGGCCACCTGCTACCTGATCGACAACCCCGACGCCACCGTCGACGAGCTCATGCAGATTATGCCCGGCCCGGACTTTCCCACCGGTGCCATCATCATGGGTAGCGCCGGCATTAGGCAGAGCTACGAGACCGGCCGCGGTTCCATCACCGTGCGCGCCAAGGCCCATGTGGAGTCCACCAAGACTGGCCGCAGCCGCCTGGTCTTTACCGAGATTCCCTACATGGTCAACAAGGGCACCCTTCAGGAGAAAATCGCCCAGCTCGTAAACGACAAGCGCATCGAGGGCATCTCGGACATGCGCGACGAGTCCAACCAAAAGGGCATCCGTCTGGTCATTGAGCTCAAGAAGGGCGTTATCCCGCAGGTCGTACTTAACAACCTGTATAAGTACACCTCGCTGCAGACCACCTTTGGTGCCAACAATCTGGCGCTCGTCAATGGCGTTCCTAAATGCCTGAGCCTGCGCGAGATGCTGCAACACTACATCGACCACCAGGTCGACGTAGTCACCCGCCGCACCCACTTTGACCTTAAAAAGGCCCAGGCCCGTGCACATATCCTTGAGGGCTACCTTATGGCCCTCGACCATATCGACGAGGTCATTAGCATCATCCGCTCCTCGCAGACCGATGCCGAGGCCAGCAGCCGCCTGATTGAGCGTTTTGGCTTTACGCCCGAGCAGACCACGGCCATCCTCGAGATGAAGCTGCGTCGCCTGACCGGCCTGGAGCGCGACAAGATCCAGGAAGAGCTGGACGGCCTGCGCCGTGCTATCGCCTACTACGAGGACCTGCTGACGCACGAGGAGAAGATTCTGGGCGTCATCAAGGAAGAGATGCGTGAGATCTCCAAGAAGTTTGGCGACAAGCGCCGTACCGAGATCAGCCAGGTCGAGAAGGATCTGGACGTCGAGGACCTCATCGCCGACGAGGACATGGTCGTGACCATCACCCACACCGGCTATGTGAAGCGTATCCCGGTGGCCGCTTACCGCGCCCAGAAGCGCGGCGGCAAGGGCGTGTCGGGCGTCAACCTTAAAGAGGACGACGTTATCGACGAGATGTTTATCGCGTCCACCCACGAGTATGTGCTGTTCTTCTCGAGCAAGGGCAAGGTCTATCGTCTGAAGGTGCACGAGCTGCCGGTTGGTACGCGCCAGGCGCGCGGCACCGCAATCGTCAACCTGCTTCCCTTTGAGGAAGGCGAGAAGATCGCGAGCGTCATTAGCTGTCGTAAGTTCCCCGCCGATGAGTACCTGATGTTTGCCACCAAGAACGGCATGGTCAAGAAGACCGTGATGAGCGCCTATGATCGCAGCCGCCGCGATGGACTCATCGCCATCAACCTGAGGGACGATGACGCGCTGCTCGCCGTGCGCCGCGTACGCGAGGGCGACAAGATCATTATGGCCACCACTGCGGGCAAGGCGATTATGTTCCCCGAGGACCAGGTTCGCGCTACCGGCCGCGACACCAGCGGTGTCCGCGGCATTGGCATGAAGGACGGCGTGAGTGTCCTGGGCATGGAGGTCACCAACGGCGAGGGCGACCTGTTTGTCATTACCGAGTGCGGCTACGGCAAGCGCACGCCGGTCTCGGATTATCCGGAGCAAAACCGCGGCGGCCAGGGTGTCTACACCATCCAAATGACCGAGCGCAAGGGCAACCTTGCGGCCATGAAGGCGGTCGGCCCGCAGCATGAGCTGTTTATCGTGACGGAGGGCGCGACGGTCATTCGCGTCAAGACCGACGAGATCAGCCAGACCGGTCGAACCACGCAGGGTGTCAAGATGATGACTGTAAGCGATGACGACCGTGTGTGCGCCGTTGCCCGCATGACGGCCGCCGAAGAGAAGCCCGAGGGCGAAAGTGCCGAGACCGCAGACGTCACCGAAGAGGCCCCAGTCGACCCAGGCGACGGCAACGACATACCAGAGGATCTCCTAGACGAGTAAGAGGCCCTAGCTGGTAAAAATCATCAGACCCCATATATCGGCGGTCGGCGCACCTGCGCGCCGACCGCTTTTTTGAAAACCTTGGGACCCCATGGTCGCTGGGCTGGCGAGATAGTGTTGGTTTGTTGCGAGTTCCGCACGCAAAGAAGGCCACTTAATGTGGCCTTCGTCTTGCGCAGGACTGCCCGAGCAGCAAACCAACACTATCTCGCCAGCCCAGCGACCACCCCTCCCAAAGATTTTCAAAAAAGTTGTTGACGCGCGCGTAACGACTCGTCTAATATATCCCTTGCGCGATGGACCTGTAGCTCAGTTGGTTAGAGCGTCCGGCTGATAACCGGGAGGTCACAAGTTCGAATCTTGTCAGGTCCACCACTTTCTTTCGCAATAAACACCCCAGCGAGAGCCGAGTCGCCGCTGGGGTGTTTATTACTGTCTCCGTGGGGGTTTAGCTCAGCTGGGAGAGCGCGGGCTTTGCAAGCCTGAGGTCAGGGGTTCGATCCCCCTAACCTCCACCATGATGGACCTGTAGCTCAGTTGGTTAGAGCGTCCGGCTGATAACCGGGAGGTCACAAGTTCGAATCTTGTCAGGTCCACCATCAAAACGTTAAGAGCCCTGGGGTATTGCCTCGGGGCTTTTTTCTAATCCAACAAAAGTAGTCAAAATAGCCCCGTCCCAAATTAACTACTTTGATTTTGTGTGCGGTGCGAAAGTTTGGGTAGTATAGCTATTCAATGCGGCGGAGCTGCCGCGCATGCCAATAACAACGTACCGGAGGTGTTCCATGGTTCGTGTCGACATAGAGACCATCGTCATGGCCGCCGGTCCCGTGCCATCGCTGATCGTCTTGCGCGAGCGTTGCCGTA
Organism: Collinsella sp. LCP19S3_C9; assembly: GCF_052121575.1. Classification (NCBI taxonomy): domain Bacteria; kingdom Bacillati; phylum Actinomycetota; class Coriobacteriia; order Coriobacteriales; family Coriobacteriaceae; genus Collinsella; species Collinsella sp. LCP19S3_C9. The sequence goes on along the minus strand of NZ_JBQKDZ010000007.1, from coordinate 75,055 downwards.
AGTCGGATTCGTCCGCGCCGCTGCGCTCTCTTTCCATCCAGACCGGTTCCTACGAGGCAGCGGCCATCAGCCGCGGTATCGATACCGGCCGCACCGATCGCCCCATCACCCACGATCTTTTGCTCGATACCATCGAAGTGGTGGGAGCGAAGATCGAGCGTATCGAGATCGTGCGCGCCGAGCCGCCGGTGTTCTACGCGACGGTCGTCGTGCACACCGATAGGGGCGAGCGTATGCTTGACGCACGACCGAGCGACGCTATCGCCCTTGCCGTGCGCAGCAATGCCCCCATGTTTGTGGAGGACGACATCATGAATCGCTTGGGCACCGTCTCTCCGCTTGCCGACGAGGTTGACGACGAGAGTGAGTTCGAGAAGTTTGACGAGTTTGTCCACACGCTCTCGCCCGATGATTTCTAAATGTCGGTTGAGCACGATGCACGGCGAGCGCTGATGGGTACCAGTGTGTCGACCGAAGCAGCCGCTATCGCGCGTGAGGCCCATATGCGCGCCGAGGCATTTGAGGCCGCGCGCATTGCGTATGTGACGCAGGCTCGCACCCTTCGCGAGCGCCGTGACTCCTATATCAAGATGGTTGTTGTCTCCGCGCTTGCCGCGGTAATCTTGTCGCGGCTTCGTGGTACAGTTGGTGCGCTTGGGTTTTCGATTTCGACGGGCCTGGTGATCTGGGGAGTGGTCGATGCGGTAATGCTGACCAACCAGATCAAGGTGCTCGACAAGCGCGCGGCGGATATGGTTCGCGCCCGTGACGCTGCCGCCAGAATCGCGGCCGAGGCACAGGAGTTATAACGACGCCGAATGCGATGGGAAGGTCAAAAGATGGCACAGGATATGCAGGACGCCGGTAACGTCTCCGCCGAGCTCGACGCCATGGTGTGCGATCTGATCGGTGCGTTTTTGGACGACCTTGCCGCCGGTGAAAACCCGGGCGTTGTCGTGGCGATCGAGGATGCCGCCTCCAACCGCTATCTTGCGGCTCTCGACGAGGACGGTGAGGAGGCATGCCTGGAGGCTGCCACCAACTTTATCTCCGAGCACAAGATGGGTCTCAAGGACGAAGGCCTGGGCCGCATCGCCCGCTATGCCATCGGCTACACCGGCTGTGTAGAGATCGAGGGCGGATATCACGACGCTTTGCTCGTTAGCTTCTTCGAGACCACGCTCGAGAGCGGTTTTTCGGCATATGTGCTGTACGAGGGCATGGGCGCCGGCGATGGTTTTATGTGGAGCGACCCTGAACCTGCAGGTGAGGAAACCCCTCTCATCTAGAATCGCTAAAATAAACGAGTTTTCGGTAAAAGGCTCAATATTCCCGCCGAGCGTTGTGTTGCTGGACGGGTCGCATACGCGTGCCGTTTGTATATAGATAGAAGATAGGGGAACTACATGCGCGTAGACAATCTGAGGAACATCGCCATTATCGCCCACGTCGACCACGGTAAGACGACGATGGTCGACAAGCTCCTGCGTGCCACGGACGCCTTCCGTGCCAACCAGCAGGTAGAGGATCGCGTCCTGGACTCCAACGACCAGGAGCGCGAGCGCGGCATCACGATTCTCGCCAAGAACATCTCTATCGAGTACAAGGACGTTAAGATCAACGTCATCGACACCCCGGGCCACGCCGACTTTGGCGGTGAGGTCGAGCGCGTGCTGCGCATGGCCGACGGCGCTCTGCTGCTGGTCGACGCCTTTGAGGGCCCCATGCCCCAGACCCGCTTTGTCCTACGTCACGCCATCGACACCGGCCTTAAGATCATGATCGTCATCAACAAGATCGACCGTCCGGGCGCCAACCCCGAGAAGGCCTATAACGACTGTCTGGACCTTATGGCCGACCTGGGCGCCACCGACGACCAGCTCGAGTTTGCCATGGAGCACGTGGTCTATGCCAGCGCCATGAATGGCTTTGCCCGCCTTGACCCCAACGACGGCAACATGGACATGTACCCGCTGCTCGACATGATCATCGACGACATGCCCGCGCCCGAGGTTGACGAGACCGCGCCGCTCGCTATGCAGTGCGTGACCATCGACCACTCCAACTTTGTCGGCCGCATCGGCATTGGCCGTGTGTACTCCGGCACCATTCGCCAGGGCGATCAGATCCTGGTCGTCAAGAACGACGGTTCCAGCGCCACCGCTACCGTCAAGCAGCTCTTTACCTTCGACTACCTGGGCCGCACCGAGTGCCAGGAAGTCGGCGCCGGCGACATTGCCGCCGTCGTGGGTATCGAGCGCACCGACATCGGCGATGTCTACACCGATCCCGAGAACCCCGTCGAGCTCGAGCCTATCGAGATCGATCCGCCGACCCTGTCCATCGTCTTCGAGGCTTCGACCTCTCCGCTCGTCGGCCGCGATGGCGACATTGTGGGCGCTCGTCAGCTCAAGGAGCGCCTGTTCAATGAGGCCGAGAACAATGTGACCATGAAGATTGAGGAGCTCGAGGACAAGAGCGGCGTCGAGGTCTCGGGCCGCGGCATTCTGCACCTGTCCGTCCTGATGGAGTCCATGCGTCGCGAGGGCTTTGAGTTCCAGGTCGGCCGTCCCCGCGTTCTGTTTAAGAAGGATGAGAACGGCAACAAGATGGAGCCCGTCGAGCAGGCTGTCGTCGAGTGCCCGGACGAGTACTCGGGCAAGGTCGTCGAGGTCTTTGGCACCTCTGGCGGCATTATGACCAGCATGGACACCTCGGGCATCGTGACGCACCTTGAGTTTAAGATCCCGACCCGCGGCATCATGGGCCTTAAGAACCGCATCATGAACGTCACTCACGGCGAGGGCGTGTTCTATCACACCTTCCTGGAGTACGGTCCTTACGCCGGCGAGATCGGCAACCGTCAGAACGGCGCCATGATCTCCATGACCACCGAGAAGGCCGTTGCCTACGCTCTGGGCACGCTGCAGGAGCGCGGCCAGCTGTTTGTTGAGCCGGGTGTCGAGTGCTACGAGGGCATGATCGTGGGCGAGCGCAGCAAGGCCGGCGACATGGTCGTCAACATCGCCCGTACCAAGAACCTGGGCAACCAGCGTTCCTCGACCTCCGATATCTCCGTGCAGCTGGTGCCGCCTCGCACCTTCTCGCTGGAGGAGGCGCTGGAGTACATCGCCGATGACGAACTGGTGGAGATCACCCCCAAGAACATCCGTCTGCGCAAGCGTCTGCTCAACGCCACCGATCGCAAGAAGGCTGCCGTTCGCGCCGGTCAGGTCAACAAATAAGCGCTGAGCTCTGTAGCATTCACAAGAAAGGGCGTCGACCGTCGCGGCCGGCGCCCTTTTTGTACTACCACAAAGAGGAAGGAAACCTTTGCGGTGGTTGGCGGTTAGGCGGAGGGAAGGCCCGGGGTGTTGGGGGCCTGTTGCGGCTTGACGTGGGCGTTGCGCCAGATGATCTGAATGAGATAGCCCAGCATAAAGACGAAGGCTACGCCGCTGATAAAGTTGCCCATAAGGGGAAGTGCTGTAAGGGCGCCGGCGATGGCGCCGCCCACGGCGGCCATGGCGTAGCGGTTCTGGCTGTGCCCGACCATGCGTGCGACCGCGGTGCCCGCAAAGGACGCCGAGACCAGGGCGATGCCGATGACGCCGCACATCAGGGCTCCGGCGAGCGACAGGCCGGCAATAGAGATGATGAGCAGCAAGATGGCGGGAACGGCGGCTACCGTGCCCAAAAGACCGCTCACCCACAGCGGGACGGGGTGCTGGTGAAGCATGCCGGCCGCGCTGGCTGTTGCACGCGGAAAGACGAGCTCAAGGAGAATCGCGACAAAGCAGGTGGAAAGAGCTGCGGCAACGATGCCGCCGATGACGTCGTTGATGGTGGAGGTGTCTTCGTTCTCGGTGCGGTCGATCTTGAGGGCTCCCACTTTGGCGCCGTCGGCGCGTTCGGGATCCTGTGAGACATGAGCGTTTACGGTGCCGGTGATGTTGGCGTTTTTGCCGAGCACCAGCTTGTCGGCCCAGACCTCAACATCGCCATCGACAGTGCCGTCGATGGTTACCGTACTGCCCGCGAGCACTGCCGACTTGGCGGAGCCGCGCAGGGCAACCGTCTCACCTGCGGCATAGAAGCAATTGGCGGTACTGCCGGAGTTAAGTACGACGTGCTGAGCGGCAACTGTCACGCTTCCATCAATGGTGGTCTTGGCGATATCGATGGTGCGCGCCGCCAGGCGAACGGCGCCGCCTACGGTGCAGTCGCGAATCGACAGGCTTTCGCCGGCGGCGATGATATCGCGGTCGATGGACGCGTCGTCCAGGCTAAGGCTTTGACCGGCCCAGTACAGATCGCCCCCGACGCCGGATGGACTGGAATCCCCGTCGGACACGAAAACATTGCCCGCGGTGTCGGTGCCGGCGAATGCCATGGAAGGCAGCGCGGTAAACGCCAGCGCGATAAGCGCGAAGGCCATAATGAGGTGTCCGCGCATGTTGTGACGTTGCGCCGCCGCGGGTTGGTTGTGAGGCATGGTGAATCCTTTGCTTGGTGATTTGCATACGACCAATATGGTACCCATTGCGCCTTCGCTCTAAAAGAAACTCGCGGTTGCAGTATTCTGCATGGGCAATTGCCTACGTAAGGCGTCGCGGGATATCGGGCCTGCGGCCGGTTGTAGATAGGCTGTCACCTTGCGATGGGCCGGGCCGTGCAATCTATTTTTTACGATGTAGGAAACGCGCGATATCGTCCTCGGTGGGGCTTTTGATGTCAAAGCGCAGCGAGAGCCAGCGCAGGCCCATGGTCACTGCGACGCAAACGACCAGCGCGACGACATTGCTGACCAAGCCGCTCATGACAAGGCAAACATAGCTTGCCGATCCAGCGATAGCCGCGATGGCATAGAAGTTGGTGCGCTGGAAAATACCCGGCACCACGCCCATAAAACCATCGCGCAGCATGCCGCCGCCTACCGCGGTAAAAAAGCCCATCATGATGCACACGACCGGTGCAAATCCGTACACGAGCGCCTTATCTGCGCCGGTTGCCGCATAAATACCCACCGAGATGATGTCGAGCAGGGGGATGAGCTTGTCGGGCTTGTCGACGATGGCAGGGAAGATGTAGATGATGGCCGCCGTGGCGATGGACAGCGGCAGCGCCATGGGCTGGTTAAGGATGTAGACGTTGCCCACCTGGAGCGTCATATCGCGCAAAAGACCGCCGCCCAGACCGCAGACCACGGCGAGCGCGACGGCGCCCACCAGATCGAGTTTGTGCTCGCGCGCAACCAGTACACCCGAAATCGATGCCGCGACGACAGCGAACATCTCGAGCCAAAACGGGATGGCAACCATGGCATCCGAGGCGTGTGCGGTAACGATTACAGTGGCGATGACGGGCAAGGTGGGTTCCTTTGGGTAGTTGGATTGGAAAATGCCCGTACATAGTACATGGTTGTGGGAGGTCGTGACCCCATTGCTCGGTAAACGGTCGGAACTGGGCGCGGTCACAGGTTCCAAACATGTACATCAGCATCCAAAAACGACATTTTTTTGACATCTTTGGAGGGTGATGTACATGTTTGGAGATCTGGGTTGGTGTTGAACGCCCTGGCGGGTTCGAACCCCTCCTCCGCCGCCGTATTTGTCTGTAAGGGAATCAAAACAAAAAAGCTCCCTTTGTTGGGAGCTTTCTCAACCAAAATGGCGGAGGAGGAGGGATTCGAACCCTCGTGACCTTATACAGGCCAAACGGTTTTCGAGACCGCCGCATTCAACCACTCTGCCACCCCTCCGCGTGGGGTAAAAACAAAGCAGGCACAAAGGCCTGCTTTGGAATTAACTGGCGGAGAGTCAGGGATTTGAACCCTGGAGACGCTTTTGACGCCTACACGATTTCCAATCGTGCTCCTTCGGCCACTCGGACAACTCTCCGTTAAATGCGAAAGTCAGTATACACGAGGAATCGCAAAGTGCAAACCAAAAACTTGGCATTTTTTAAATTGCATCGCTCCGTCGTTTGCCCAACCGTGCCGAAACCAATCGATGACCTGCGTAATCGGCCCAGGCGAACTGTTCAAATGAGGTAGTTACGGACGGTCGGGAATCAAGTTTAATAATTCAAAATGTCGCGTTGTACCGCTGGTATGCATTTTGCGACCGCAGCCATGCTGCGAGCGACTTGCGGTTATCTGGCAGAAAGTCGGTATGTACCCGCCCTTGTCCTCAAATCCGTCAAGCTCTTGGACAGCATTTGGTTGGAATATGCAAGAAAGGCCGTGCGAGTATGGGCATATGTGGAGGTCATGAGGTTGTAGCTGCATATTCTTGCAGCCTGGGAGGTTGAAAGATACTATTACCAAGTCTTTTCCTGCTTCAGGCGCACCTTCACGACCTGAAGCCACATTTGTCCAGAGGAGGTGACAATATGAAGGCTTATGAACTGCTGTTCTTTGTTGACCCGTCGCTCGACCCCGAGACTCGTCTCGCTGTTATGAAGCGTATCGATACCACGATCGCTGAGGGCGCTGGCAAGGTCGACTCCGTTGACGAGTGGGGCAAGCGCAAGCTCGCCTACGAGATCAACGACCTCACCGATGGTGACTACACCCTCATCAACTTCCACGCAGATCCTACCCAGATCGCCGAGCTTGATCGCGTCCTGCGCATCACCGACGCTGTGGTCCGCCACATGATCGTCCGTCGCGACGACCAGGAGTAAGACTGTCGTTTTGGACTGGGCTTGTGCCCCAAGAGGAAGTAGTGAGTAATGAGCATCAATCGAGTGAACATCACCGGTAACCTCACCCGCGATCCCGAGCTGCGCGCCACTGCCGGCGGAACCCAGGTTCTGTCCTTTGGCGTCGCCGTGAACGATCGCCGCCGCAATGCGCAGACTGGCGAGTGGGAGGACTATCCCAACTTTGTCGACTGCACTATGTTCGGCACCCGCGCCGAGGCCGTGAGCCGTTTCCTGGCAAAGGGAAACAAGGTCGCGATCGAGGGCAAGCTGCGCTACAGCTCTTGGGAGCGCGACGGTCAGCGCAGGAGCAAGCTTGAGGTCATCGTCGATGAGATCGAGTTTATGAGCTCCCGTGGTGGCCAGGGTGGCTACGATCAGGGCGGTTACGCCCCCGCAGCTCCCGCGCCCGCAGCACGTCCTGCCGCACCGGTGGCTACGCCGCCCGCGGTCGACGTCTACGATGAGGACATCCCGTTTTAAGGGTTGTTCACCTATTTTTGAGTGAGAGGCGGCTTCGGTTCGCCGAAGTTGCCAAATGAAAGGTATTTTGACATGGCTAATGATTTTTCTGCACGTCAGCCGCGTCGTAAGTACTGCCAGTTCTGCAAGGAGAACACTGAGTTCATCGACTATAAGGACACTCAGCTTCTCCGTAAGTACATGACCGACCGTGGCAAGATCAAGCCCCGTCGCGTCACTGGCGCTTGCACGCAGCATCAGCATGACATCGCCAACGCCATCAAGCGTGCCCGCGAGATGGCTCTCCTGCCGTACACCGTCCCCGTGGTTTCCTCTCGTGGCAACCGCGACCGCGGCTAAGAAGGGAGACGCATCATGAAGGTTATTCTTCTCGATGAGATCAAGGGCAAGGGCGGCGAGGGTGACGTCGTAGAGGTCGCTCAGGGTTACGCTGAGAACTTCCTGTTCCCCAAGAAGCTCGCTGTTGCCGCCACCAAGGGCAACCTCAAGCAGCTTGACGAGCGTCGCAACAACATCGCCAAGCGCGAGGCCGTCCGTCTGGCTACCGCCAACGAGACCAAGGCTGCCCTCGAGGGCAAGCAGGTCACCGTCGACGTCAAGGTCGGCGACGAGGGCATCCTCTTTGGCTCCGTCACCGCCGCTATGATCGCTGACGCCATCAAGGATCAGCTCGGTATGGACATCGACCGCAAGCGCGTCGAGCTCGGCAAGCCCATCAAGGTTGCCGGTGCCCACACCGTTGCCATCTCGCTGTACCGCGAGATCAAGGCCGAGGTTGTCGTTCTCGTCGGCGTTACCGCCGAGGAGCTCGCTGCCGAGGCTGAGGCCGAGGAGGCCGCTGAGGTCGCCGAGGCCGAGACCGCCGAGGTCGAGACCGAGGCTGCTGCCGAGTAGCATTTGCTGCAACGCAACAATCTTGTTCTAAGAAGGGCGCTCTGGGAGACCGGGGCGCCCTTTTATTTTTTTTGCGCTGAGTGGGTGTCACGTCATACATTGAGATGCAGTCCCACATAAGGGACCGTTCATCCGTTTGGTTCGGTGATGATTGTTAAGGCGCGCCTCGATTTAAAGCTGTGGCTGATACTATGGATGCTCGCAAGCGATATGAATGAGGATGCTCATGGCATATGACGATAGGGAGACATGGCTGACGGTCGAGGACCGCGGCTCCAAGTTGGGTCTCCCCCAAAACCAAGATGCAGAGGCCAACGTGCTGGCCGCCATGCTGCTATCGCCCGAAGTGGTCGAAGAAGCCCAGGTCGAGCTGCAGCCCGATGATTTCTACCGGCCCATTCATAAGACCATCTATACCGCGATGGTCGATATGTACAACAGTCGCATCCCCATCGACTCCATCTCGCTGATCGATTACCTGCGAAGCATCAACAAGCTCGATGCCGTGGGCGGCGAGGCGTACATTTTGGAGCTGATGGGTCAGACCCTGTCGCTCGTCAACTGGCAGCACCATGCCGCCATCGTTCGTCGCGACTCGATGCTGCGTGAGCTGATCGGCGCCACCAACGAGATTAACGCGCTGGCCTATAACGCCCCCACCGATACCAAAGAGGTCGTGGAGCTGGCCGAGAGCAAGCTGCTCAAGGTTACGGCGCGCGAGGTTAAGTCGAGCTACAAGACACTGACCGAGTTTATGGTCGAGGCCTATAACGAGGCCGAGGAAGTGTGCCAGGCCGGTGGCCAGGCAGCGGGCGTTCCCACGGGCTTCCCGTCACTCGACCGCATGCTTATGGGCTTCCGCGAGGGCCAGCTCATCATTATCGGCGCCCGCCCCGCCGTGGGTAAGACCTCGTTCGCTCTAAACCTGGCGCTCAATGCCGCCGCTGCGGGCTACACCGTCGGCTTTTTCTCGCTGGAGATGTCGGGCAAGGAAATTGCCCAGCGCCTGATTTGCGCCTATGCCATGATTTCGATCAGTGATTTTCGCATGGGTCGCATTAGCCCCGAGCAGTGGGCCAATATCAACGAGGCCACGCAGACCTTGTCCAAGCTCGATATTCTGATTGACGATACGCCCGGCACCACGGTGACCGAGATTCGCGCCAAGAGCCGCCGCATGCTCCACAACAAGGAGAAGGCCATCATTATCTTGGACTACCTGCAGCTGGTGAGTCCTCCGCCGGGACGTCGTTCCGAGAGTCGCACCGTCGAGGTCTCCGAGATGTCTCGTGGCTTAAAGATTATGGCCAAGGAACTCAAGATTCCGCTGATCGCGCTGTCTCAGCTGTCGCGTCAGGTCGAATCCCGTACCGGCAAGCGCCCGCAGCTTTCCGACCTGCGCGAATCGGGCTCCATCGAGCAGGACGCCGATATCGTCATGTTCTTGGACCGTTCCGCCGACGAGGCTGAGGCCTCGCGCGACGACCGACCCGACGAGGGCGTCACGCGTATTGTCGTGGCCAAGAACCGCTCGGGCCCGATCGGCGACGTCGACCTGATGTTCCTGCCGGCGTCTACCAAGTTCTATGAGCTTGATGGGGTGCATACCGAGGAGTAGGACAGGCGCCCGTTGCACGGGTATACTGGGAATGTTTTGTGCTTCTGCCCGCCGTGTGGCGCGCAGACAGTCCATGTATGTAAGGAGTAAACATGCCGTCAACCGTTTTGGTCGGTGCCCAGTGGGGCGATGAGGGCAAGGGTAAGATCTGCGACCTGATCGCCGGCGACTTCGATGCCGTCGTGCGCTATTCGGGCGGCAACAACGCCGGCCACACCATCGTTGTCAACGGCAAGAAGTACGGCCTGCACCAGGTGCCCTCCGGCATCATGTACGCCGACCACGTGTCGGTGATTGGCAACGGCTGCGTCGTCAACCCCAAGGTTGTCCTTGAGGAGATCGACATGTTCGAGGCCGATGGCATCACCACCAAGAACCTCAAGATCAGCGGCAACGCACACGTGATCATGCCGTATCACGTCGACCTGGACGGCGCCTTTGAGCAGAAGCTCGGCAAGAAGAGCATCGGTACCACCAAGCGCGGCATTGGCCCGTGCTATCAGGACAAGATGGCTCGTATTGGTCTTCGTATGCAGGACATGCTGGACGAGGAGCTCTTCCGCGACAAGCTGGAAACCGCTCTTGCCCGCGTGAATCCCGAGCTCGAGCTGCTTTACGGCCTGCCCACCTACACCGTGGACCAGATCTGTGAAGAGTACCTGCCCATGGCCGAGCGCCTGCGCCCGTACATCACCGAGACGAGCCTGCTGCTCAACAACATGATCGATGAGGGCAAGACCCTGCTCTTTGAGGGCGCCCAGGCAACATTGCTCGATATCGACCACGGCACCTATCCGTTTGTCACATCTTCTAACTGCACCGCCGGCGGCGCGATCACCGGTTCTGGTGTTGGCATGAAAAACGTCGATCGCGTGCTGGGCGTCATGAAGGCCTACATCACCCGCGTCGGTGCAGGCCCCATGCCCACTGAGCTTTCCTACGAGTCCGAGGCCGGCCATACGCTGACCGAGGAGGGCTATGAGTACGGCGTGACCACCGGTCGCCGTCGCCGCTGCGGCTGGTTTGACGGTCCCATCGCCAACTACGCCTCGCGCGTCAACGGTCTTACCGACATCGCCCTGACCAAGCTCGACGTGCTTTCGGTCTTCGACACCATTAAGGTGTGCGTGGCCTATGACGTCGACGGCGAGCGCTACACCAGCGTGCCCGAGCACCAGGTGCGCTTTGAGCATGCCAAGCCCATCTACGAGGAGCTTCCTGGCTGGAAGTGCGATATCACCGGCTGCCGCAGCTTTGAGGAGCTGCCGCAGGAGGCTCAGGACTACGTGGCATTTGTCGAGGATCTGGCGCACACGCGCGTGACGTTTGTCGGTGTTGGCGCCGGCCGCGAGCAGATCATCAACCGATTCTGGAAGTAATCGGCGTTATTTGGTCATTGCGATATACCCCTTCGCAGCCCGGACGGGCGGCCGAGGGGTATATTTGCTTGTAATGGGCCCGCATGGTTGACGGGCCGTTAATCCATAGAGGAGGCACCCTTGAAGGCGGACACTCAAACCATCGACATCCTGTTGTTGGGCAGCGGCGGCCGCGAGCATGCTTTGGCAGCCAAGCTCGCGGCATCACCGCGCGCCGGCAAGCTCTACATCGCCCCGGGCAACGGCGGCACCGCGAGCTGCGGCGAGAACGTGGTTCTCGACGATTGCGATCCTGCTGCCGTGGCGGCGTTTGCACAGAGCCACGGATGCGGACTCGTGGTGATTGGCCCCGAGGCTCCGCTCGTGGCGGGCGTGGCCGACGCCGTGCGCGCGGCGGGTATTCCCTGCTTTGGCCCGGGTGCCGAGGGTGCTCAGATGGAGGGCTCTAAGCTGTTCTCCAAGCAGCTCATGGAGCGCGCGGGCATTCCGACGGCCGCCTACGGCTCGTTTACCGACGAGGCTTCGGCTCTCGCCTATGTGCGCGAGCAGGGCGCTCCGCTGGTCGTGAAGGCCGACGGTCTTGCCGCGGGCAAGGGCGTTATTGTGGCAACTGAGCTTTCGCAGGCCGAAGAGGCCGTGCGCGAGTGCTTTGGCGGCACCTTTGGCGACGCCGGCAACACCGTGGTTATCGAGGAGATGCTCGTTGGCCCCGAGTGCTCGCTGCTGGCCTTTACCGACGGCAAGACCGTGCGCCCCATGGCCACCTCGCAGGACCACAAGCGCGCGCTTGAGGGCGACCTTGGTCCCAACACGGGCGGCATGGGCGTCTACAGCCCGGTGCCCATCGTGACCGACGATGAGCACGCCACCATGGTGAAGGTCATGGAGCAGACCGTGGCCGAGCTCGCCGCCGAGGGCATCGATTACCGTGGCTGCCTGTACGGCGGCTTTATGCTTACCCCCGCCGGCCCCAAGGTGCTGGAGTTTAACGCCCGCTTTGGCGACCCCGAGACGCAGGTCGTGCTGCCGCGCCTTAAGAACGACCTGGTCGAGGTCATGCTTGCCTGCGCCAACTGCGAGCTCGACCAGATTGAGCTCGATTGGCGTGACGAGTGGGCGGTGGCCGTTGTCCTGACGAGCGCGGGTTATCCCGGCAGCTACGAGAAGGGCAAGGTCATCACCGGCATCGAGGACGCCGAGGCCATGGAGAACGTGACCGTGTATCACGCCGGCACCGCCGTGGTGGACGGCCAGCTCGTGACCAACGGCGGCCGCGTGCTCGCCGTGACCGCGCTGGGCGACACGTTCGAGAACGCTCGCAACCTTGCCTACGAGGCTTGCGAGAAGATCGATTTTGAGGGCAAGACCCTGCGTCACGACATTGGCCTGCGCGCGCTGCGCGGCCGCGACGCCTGGGATGCCTAAAATCCGAGAGGAATGAGACGGATGGACGAGAAGAACGAAGAGCTCGTGGACGCGCAAATCGTCGAAGAGGACAGCCGCATGTATGGGCACGCCGAGGGCGAGCCTGGTGGCGAGGTCGCTGACGAGCCGGCGCTGGTGCTGGGCGACGACGACCCGCACGATGCCGAGCTGCACGAGAAGATTCTTTCGGAGGAGTGCGCCTGGAAGGGCAAGATCCTCGACGTCCACCGTCTTGAGGTTGAGCTGCCCAACGGTCACCGCAGCGCCCGCGATATCGTTCGCCATCCGGGTGCGGCGGCCGTTGTGGCGCTGACCGAGAGCGGCAAGATCGTACTGGTGCGTCAGTACCGCACCGCCATCGACCGCGTGACGGTTGAGATTCCCGCCGGCAAGCTCGACCCAGGCGAGGACCCGCTCGATTGTGCCAGGCGCGAGCTGCATGAGGAGACGGGCTTTAAGGCCGGGCGCATTCGCTTTTTAACGTCTATTGTCACGACCTGCGGTTTTTGCGACGAGATTATTCACATCTACCTGGCCACCAAGCTCGAGTTCGATGCGCCCAACCCCGACGATGACGAGTTTGTCAACGTTGACCTGGTGCCGCTGCACGAGCTGATCGATGCCGTGCTCGACGGCAAGATCGAGGATGCCAAGACCGTCGTGGGCGCGCTCGCCTGCGACAGCATCGCGCACCGCCTTGGTGGTTCTGAACTGTAACGAGTGGGGATAGCCCTGGGACAAGTACTACTGATTGCTTTGTCCCAGGGTCTTACGTTGCTGATATTTCTTTGAGGATCACATGCTGAAGCGTTTTCTGTCTTACTACAAGCCCCAGATGGGGCTTTTTGTTGCCGATACCATTTGCGCCCTGGTGCTCGCCGCCATTGACCTGGCGTTTCCCATTATCCTGCGCAATCTGTGCGGCGGGCTGTTTACCCAGGGCCAGACTGCCATTATGCAGGCGCTCGGTATGATCGCGGTGGGACTGGTGCTGATGTATGCCACCCGCTGCGCCTGCCGCTACTTTGTGAGCTATTGGGGCCACGTGATGGGCGCGCGCATGGAGTCCAAGATGCGTGAGGACTTGTTCGATCAGTACGAGCGTTTTAGCTTTGCGTACTTTGATCGCAACAGCTCGGGTGACATGATGAGCCGCGTGGTCAACGACCTGTTCGATATCTGCGAGGCGGCGCACCACGTGCCCGAATGGATCATTATTTGCGGTATCGAGATCATTGGCTCGTTTGTGATTCTGTTTACCATTGCGCCGGTGCTCGCACTCGTCATGGCCGTGGTGACGGCGGTGTTCGCGGTCATTATGTTTTGGCAGAATATGCGCATGCGCGAGGTCTTTAGCGATAACCGCAAAAAGATCAGCGGCATCAATGCGCAGCTGCAGGATTCGCTGGCGGGCATGCGTGTGGTCAAAAGCTTTGCCAATGAGCAGACCGAACGCTCTAAGTTCCGTGCCTCTAACGATCGCTACCTTTCGTCCAAGGAAAACATGTATCACGCCATGGGCGTCTACACCGCGACGTATGGTCTGCTCTCGGGCGTGCTCTATGTGATCGTGGTGCTGCTGGGCGGTTGGCTCGTTGCCCAAGGCCAGCTGCAGGCGGTCGATATGGCAACCTTCGCGCTCTACATTTCGCTGTTCTGCACGCCGCTTGAGACGCTCGTCAATTCGGCCGAGACGTATCAGAAAGCCATCGCCGGCTTTAAGCGCATGGACGAGGTGCTCTCGACTGTCCCCGATATTCAGGATAAGCCGGGTGCTGCGGATCTGCAGGTGACGGCCGGCTCTGTTGAGTATCGCGACGTGTGCTTTAGCTACGAGGATGTCGAGCTGGGCGCGGGCGACGGGACGCGTCCCGTTATCGACCATATGGATCTGTCCATTAAGCCCGGTCAAACCATCGCTTTGGTTGGTCCCTCGGGCGGCGGCAAATCAACGACTTGTTCGCTGTTGCCGCGCTTTTACGACGTTTCCGCCGGCTCCATTAGCATTGACGGCCAGGATGTGCGCGACGTGACGCAGCGTAGCCTGCGCCGATCCATCGGCCTGGTGCAGCAAGATGTCTATCTGTTCGACGGAACGATTGGCGAGAACATCGCCTATGGCAAGCCGGGCGCCACGGCAGAAGAAATCGCCGAGGCGGCCCATCGCGCCAACATCGATGCTTTTATCGAGTCGCTTCCGCAGGGCTATGACACCGTGGTGGGCGAGCGCGGCAGCCGTCTTTCTGGTGGTCAAAAGCAGCGCGTCGCCATCGCGCGCGTGTTTCTCAAAAATCCCAAGATCCTTATTTTGGATGAGGCGACCAGTGCTCTGGATAACGAGAGCGAGGAGGCGGTGCAGGAGTCGCTCGAGCGCTTGGCGCGCGGCCGCACCACGATCATCATCGCTCACCGTCTCTCGACCATTAAGCATGCCGACGAGATTGCGACCGTTGAGCATGGTCGCGTTGTGGAACGTGGCACGCACGAGGAGCTTCTCGCCCGTGGCGGCACTTATGCCCGTTACTATCGAATGCAGTTCGAAGGTGCGCGTGCGCACGAGCTCGACTGATTGATATGGCAGGAAGGTTATGGCTGATAAGAACCATCTGACTCCGGAAGAAGTGACGGAGTTATTCTCCGAAATCGATGCATCCGGCGTCTTGGATCCTACACTCGCCAAAAAGCGTACCGAGCGCATGCGCGAGAAAGAGTCTGCCGTCAAACGCGGTGACAAGGCGACACTGGCGCGGCTGCGCAGCGAGGATCGCGCGAGCCAGGCAAAACATATCGACCCGCTGTCCGAGGACGATCCTTCGGGTTCGCAGGTGAGCCATACCATTACGAAAACTGCCATGGCCGTGGTTATCGGCATCCTGGTGCTGATTGTGGGCATGCAGATCGGCTACGGCGTGATGCGACGCCTGAACACCGCGAACCTCTCCGAGAGCGTTTCGGTGGATACCGTCTCGACCGCGCTCAAAGGTGGACTTGAATGGGGCAACGGCTTTACGCAGTTCCCGCTCGATTTTACCGTCGACGAGGCCGACGAGAGTGCGGGCACGGTTGAGGTGACGGTGCTGGACACGTCTTCTGCCAATGAGCTCGAGTTGCTGTCCAACGGTCAGATTCAGGCGGCGGCGCTCGCAACCAATGCCCTGCTCAACGACAAGATTGACCGTGTGGTGTATAACGTCCACGCCTATATCGACGAGGACAGCAGGATTCAGCATGATTCCTTCTTTGGCATGTTTCCCGCCCAGGGCCACCAGAGCGCCATCCTGACGTTCGTCTGGACCAAGAGCTCTTCCAACGCCACCAATATCGACTGGAAGATGCGTATCGTGAGCATGGATGACACCATTGCCGAGCGTATTCAGAAACAGGTGAACTCGGTATCGTCGCTCATCGAGGACCCGGCGGTGAGCCAGACTAAGATTGACGAGGAAAAGGCCGAACGTGACCTGGAGCACCGCCTGCACGGCCGCGAGATTTTCCGTGGCGGCAAGCTTGGCCGCACCCCGTCCGAATTACTTGAGCAGGACAAGCAAAAGTAGTCCCCAGCCATATAGAACGATGACATCCCGCGTGAGCCGCAAGTCCACGCGGGATGATTTTTCTGGGACGGGGATTAAAAAATTATTCTGTCATGTATGCGGTTGGCGAGTAGTCAATTTGGGACGGGGCTATTTTAGCTACCCCGGCTGGTGGCACGACGGTTAGGTTGATTGACGGACGGGGCAGCTAAAATAGCCCCGTCCCAAATTGACTACTCAGCGACAAAGCTCTGCTTTCAGAATGATTTTTTAATCCCCGTCCCAGAAAAATCATTATGCATAAGAAGTCATAATTATCATTTTGTAAACAATTCTATGTAATTAACGCCATAAGTCATACTTACGGTTAGAATACCGCGAGGCCTAACTACACACCTTTAAGCCGGTCCCGAGAGACCGGGAAGGAGAACTATGGCGAACAACCATATTGCGGGCGCTGCCGCCCGCACCATCGCGCCCAGCGAACTGTGCCAGCGCATGCTGGCCAAAACCAGCAAGGGTGCTTGCGGTCCCTGCATCCTGTACCTTGAGGATGGGACCATTTTTTATGGCCGTGCATGTGGTGCCGAGGGCACCGCGACCGGCGAAGTCTGCTTCAATACCTCACTCGAGGGTTACTTTGAGGTTATGACCGACCCGAGCTATGCTGGCCAGATCGTTACCATGACCTATCCGCAGATTGGCAATTATGGCATCGACGAGACCGATGTCCAGTCCGCCTTCCCCGGCGATGACGTACGCCCTGCGAGTGCTCCCGCCATGCGCGGCATGATCGTGCGCGACATGTGTGCCACGCCTTCTAACTGGCGCTCGGCCGTCAGCGTGCCGGAGTACCTGCGCGCACACGGCATCGTCGCTATCGAGGGCGTCGACACCCGAGCCCTGGTGCGCCACCTGCGCGACAATGGCTCCAAGATGGGCATTATCTCGACCGAGGTCCTCGACATCGACGAGCTTGCCGAGCGCTTGGCCTCTGCTCCCACGTTGGTGGGGGAGAACCTGGTCAAGACCGTGAGCTGCCCTGCACCCCATCCGTTCGCCGGAAGCGATCTGCCTGCCGAGCATGGCTTTGCGCTTGCGGCCCCCGCTCCCGCCCGCCACAACGTGGTCGCGTACGACTGCGGTGTCAAGCGTGGCATCCTGGAGGGTCTGGTCCGTGCTGGCTGCGACCTCACCGTCGTGCCGTGGGATACACCCGCGCGTCAGGTACTCGACATGAATCCCGATGGCGTCTTTTTGTCCAACGGTCCCGGCGACCCCGATGCCGTGGTAGAGACCTACGAGCAGGTGCAGCAGCTGATCGGCAAGGTGCCCGTCTTTGGCATTTGCCTGGGTCACCAGATGATCAGCTTGGCATGCGGCGCCCAGATGGAAAAACTCAAATTCGGTCACCGTGGCGGTAACCAGCCGGTTATGAACCTGGTCAGCCGCCGCGTGGAAATTACCGCGCAAAACCATGGCTTTGGCTTGCTGTTCCCCAGCTTGGGCAAGCTTGTCCCCGAACTTTCGGGCGGCGAGACCGAGCATGCGGCCGACGGCGATCTGCGCGTCTGGGTGCGCCGTGGTATCGCGCCCGTCGTGATGAACGAGCGCTTTGGCCGCATTCGACTGACACACGTGAACCTCAACGACGGCACCGCCGAGGGCATTCAGCTGCTCGACGCCCCGTGCTTCTCGGTCCAGTACCACCCCGAGGCCTCGCCCGGCCCCACCGATGCCCACTATCTCTTTACCGCCTTTACGCGACTCATGGACGGCGAGGAGAACTACCTGGACATCGACACCGCGAAGGACCGCCTGCAGGGCTGGAACTTTGCCGACAATGGTTCCGCCACGACCGAGACCGAGGAGAACTAACATGCCTAAGCGTACTGACATCAAGCGTATCCTCGTCATTGGCTCGGGTCCCATCGTCATTGGCCAGGCCTGCGAGTTCGATTACTCCGGCGCCCAGGCCTGCAAGGTGCTCAAGGAGGATGGCTTTGAGGTCATCCTGGTCAACTCCAACCCGGCGACCATCATGACCGACCCGGGCCTGGCCGACCGCACCTATGTCGAGCCCATCACCGCCGAATTTATCGAGCGCGTGATCAAGAAGGAGCGCCCGGACGCGCTGCTGCCCACGCTGGGCGGCCAGACCGGTCTGAACGCCGCCGTCGAGCTGGCAAAGGACGGCACGCTCGACCAGTACGGCGTCGAGATGATCGGCTGCGACCTTGCCGCCATCGAGCGCGGCGAGGACCGCAAGCTCTTTAACGAGGCCATGGCCGAGATCGGCCTGGAGGTCGCGCGCTCGGGCTATGCCTACAGCGTGGCCGACGCCGAGGCCATCGCCGAGCGCGTGGGATATCCCTGCGTGCTGCGCCCGAGCTTTACCCTGGGCGGCGCCGGCGGCGGCATCGCGCACACCCACGAGGAGCTCGTCTCCATCGTGAACCAGGGCCTTGAGCTCTCGCCCGCCCACGAGGTGCTGGTCGAGGAGTCCATCGAGGGTTGGAAAGAGTACGAGATGGAGGTCATGCGCGACCACGCCGGCAACGGCATCATCGTGTGCTCCATCGAGAACCTCGACCCCATGGGCGTGCATACCGGCGACTCCATCACCGTGGCGCCGGCGCAGACCCTCTCCGACCTTGAGTATCAGCGCATGCGTGTCGCCTCGCTCGCCATTCTGGAGAAGATCGGCGTCGAGACCGGTGGCTCCAACGTGCAGTTTGCCGTGAACCCGCAGACCGGTCGCCTGATCGTCATCGAGATGAACCCGCGCGTGAGCCGTTCGTCCGCACTGGCCTCCAAGGCCACGGGCTTCCCCATCGCCAAGGCCGCCGCTCGCCTGGCCGTGGGCTACACGCTCGACGAGATCGTCAACGACATCACCAAAGCCACGCCTGCCTGCTTTGAGCCCACGATCGACTACTGTGTGGTCAAGGTGCCGCGCTTTGCCTTTGAGAAGTTCAAGGGTACCGACCCCACGCTCACAACGCGCATGAAAGCCGTGGGCGAGATCATGGCGATCGGCCGCACCTTTGAGGAGGCCTTTGGTAAGGCCATGCGCTCGCTGGAGGACGGGCATCAGGGCATTTGCGCTGGTGGCAAGGAAGGTGCCGATAAGCTGAGCGACGACGAGCTCGCTCAGGCCGTGGGCACCCCGACTGAGCACCGCATCTTCTTTGTGGTCGAGGCCCTGCGTCGTGGCTGGGATGTCGCGCGCATCCATGCCATCTGCGGCATCGATCCGTGGTATCTCAACCGTATCAACGATATGGTGCAGGTCCAGGAGAGCATTCGCGGCCTGCGCGTGGAGGACATCGACGCCGACGCGATGCGCCTGCTCAAGCAGTATGGCACGAGCGATGCCGAGATTGCCGCGCTGACCGGCTCGGACGAGCGCTTTGTTCGCGCTTACCGTAAGGGTCTGGGCGTGGTTCCCAGCATGAAGACGGTCGACACCTGCGCTGCTGAGTTCTCGAGTGCCACGGAGTATCACTACAAGACCTACGAAAACATCTACCGCACGAGCCCGGTCGCCAAGAAGTGCGTTGCCCCCGACGAGACCACGCCGGCAGATAAGCCCAAGGCGATGATTCTGGGTGCCGGCCCCAACCGTATCGGCCAGGGTATCGAGTTTGACTACTGCTGCGTGCACGCGAGCTACGCGCTGGCGGCCCGTGGCTTCGAGACCATCATGGTCAACTGCAACCCCGAGACCGTCTCGACCGACTACGACACGTCCGGTCGTCTGTACTTTGAGCCGCTCACCTACGAGGACGTCATGGACGTTATCGATGTTGAGCGCCCCGACGGCGTCGTGGTGACGCTCGGCGGCCAGACCCCGCTTAAGCTGGCGCGCATGCTCGAGGAGAGCGGCGTGAACATCATGGGTACCAAGCCCGATGCCATCGATTTTGCCGAGGACCGCGAGCGCTTTGCCGCCCTGCTCGACAAGCTGGGCATTATGTACCCGCCGGCGGGTCAGGCCACCTCGTTTGAGGAGGCCGAGGCCGTGGCCGCGCATATCGGCTACCCGCTGCTGGTTCGTCCGAGCTATGTGTTGGGCGGCCGCGGCATGATGATCGCCTACGATGCCGAGCATCTGCACGATTACATGGCCGAGGCTGCCCGCATTAGCCCCGACTATCCGGTGTACCTCGACCGCTTCCTGGAGGGCGCGATCGAGTCCGATGTCGATGCCCTGTGCGACGGCGAGGAGGTCTACATCGGCGGTATTCTGGAGCATATCGAGGAGGCCGGTATCCACTCCGGTGACTCCGCGACTTGCATTCCGCCGTTTAGCTTTAGCGAGAGTCTGCAGGCGAAGCTTCGCGAGACCACGCGCCGCATCGCGATGGCGCTGGGAGTCCGCGGCCTGGTCAATGTGCAGTATGCCATCAAGGGCGAGACCGTCTACGTGATCGAGGCCAACCCGCGTGCCAGTCGTACCGTGCCGTTTATCTCCAAGGCCACCGGCGTGCCGCTGGCCAAGTGCGCGGCGCGCATCATGGCGGGCGATTCCATCGCGAGCCTGGGCCTGCCGAGCGACGAGCGCCAGCTGGACTGCTTCTGTATGAAGGAAGCCGTTATGCCCTGGGGTCGTTTCCCGGGAGCCGACGTTATCCTGGGGCCCGAGATGAAGTCGACGGGCGAGGTCATGGGTGTCGCCAAGAGCTATCCCGAGGCATACGCCAAGACACAGCTGGCGATTGACTACAAACTGCCTGATCCGAGCGCCGGCAAGGTGTTCATTAGCGTGTGCGATCGCGACAAGCGCCATATCCTTTCGGTCGCCCGTATCCTGCGCTATCTGGGCTTTGACATCTGCTCTACCGAGGGTACGGCGCGCGTGCTGCGTGGAGGCAACGTGACGTGCGAGGTCGTGGAAAAGATCAGCGGCCCGCACGACGGCGAGCGCCCCAACATCGGTGACCTTATCGCCGATGGCAAGATCGCGGTGATCATCAATACGCCGTACGGCCCGGGCTCGCGCGGCGACGGCTATCTGTTGCGCACCGAGGCGGTGCGCCGCGGCGTGACCTGCGTGACGGCGATGTCTGCCGCCAACACCTACGTGAGTGCTATCGAAGCGGTGCGCGAGGACCAGCAGGGCCACGGCAGCGCCAACGACATGGGCATGGACGTCATCGCCCTGCAGGACCTGCCGCAGTACACGGTGTAATGTGACCTGGTCGGCCGGGGCGGCAGCCGGACACTTTCTCTCGGAAACTGGGCTTCGCGAAGTTTTCCGAGAGAAAGGTCCGCCTCCCGCCCCGGCCTGCGGTGACTCGGTTGCACCGTGTGCTGCAGAAGGGGCTTTGCGCGATGACTAGGGTTGATAAACTGGTAGCCGCTGAGCGCCACGGGGTCCTCGCGCTGGGAGTAGGTGTGGATGAGGGCAGACGAGACAGCGTAGGAGACAGCGGCAATAAGGATGAAGCCCTCGCCTGTGAGCGTGACGGCGCCGCCGCTATCGCCACCGGTGAGGTTGACGATAACGACTCCGGCAAAACCTATAGCGCAGCCGAGGACTTTGCGCGCAGTGAGCCGTTCTTGCCGGAACACGAGCGCTGCCATCAACACGCAGAGAAACGTGTTCATAGCGTTGACGATTGAGCCGCGCACACCCGAAGCGTTTGAAACGCCGATATAAAAGAAGGCGTACTGCACGATAGTTTGGGCAAGCGAGAGTCTGATAACGAGTGGCCATCCCGTGCGTGAGACGCGAGGCAAGCGACGTCTTGTTATGACTGCAGCGGCAAGTGCGATAGCGCCGGCAAGCATAAAGCGCACGCCAGCGAAGAGAAACTCCGATGGTACGTCGCCGTTTTGGATGCCGAGAAGCTCGTAGCCGATCTTGATGCAGGGGATCGCACTGCCCCAGAGCGCGCAGCAGATGAGGGCGAGCGCAGCTACGCACCATGTGCGCGTGAGAGGGTGGCGCGCGGAGTCGGCGTAAACATCGCAAGAGCTGGCGTCGAGTGCGGATGAGGGTTTGGACATACATCTCCCAAACGAGGCGAAGCAGAAAACGCCTCTATGGTACGCGCAATTTTGTGTCCGCACGCGTTGATAGCATAGAACGCGTCATGGAACACAAGTTCGTAAGAAGAGGAGGACGCCATGATGTCAGAGATTACGGGCTATCGTGAGGAAGTTCAGACCATCAAGACGGCGATATTGCGTGCGCAGTATGCTGCGGCGAAGAGCGCCAACGCTCAGCAGCTGCAGCTCTATTTCGCCGTGGGAGGCTACGTCTCCGCCAACACGCGCAATGGCACGTGGGGAACCAACGCGCTCAAAACCATCAGCGAACAATTGCGGAAGGAGCTGCCAGGACTCAGGGGTTTCTCCACAACAAGTCTCAAATATATGCGAATCTTCTTTGAAGCTTGGTCTGCTCCGGGCGATGAACAGGCGTTTCTCGATTCGTCACTCGTGAGTGACGAATCTTCAGACGGTGGCCTTCTGCAAATTCGTCACTTGCAAGTGCCGAATTCAAACACATGTTCTCTCGATGATTTTTTAGCGATTGGGTTTACCCATCATCGGTATATCCTTGCAGGTGCTAAGACCCTTGACGAGCGGCTCTTCTACATTCACAAGTGCGCATTTGAGCACTTAAGTGTGGAGGCGCTCAAACGCTCGCTGAAGGCGGACGACTTTCATCATCAAGGAGAGGTCTCCAACAACTTCCTCTCAACGCTGCCAAAGGGTCAGCAGGCGCTGCGCGCTATCGCCACGTTCAAGGACGAGTATCTGCTCGACTTTATCAATGTTGAGGAACTCGGGGTGCGCGATGCGGAGGATGTCGACGAGCGCGTGTTAGAGCAAGGCATCGTGCAGAATATCAAGCAGTTCATCATGACGTTCGGTCGAGCCTTCGCGTTTGTGGGAAACCAGTACCATCTCGACGCCTTTGGCATCGATCAGTACGTCGACCTCCTGTTCTTCAACCGCGACCTCAACTGTTTAGTTGCAGTCGAGCTCAAGAGCGGCCCCTTCAAGCCGGCCTATCTCGGCCAGCTCTCTGGCTATCTACGCATCCTGGACGACTTTGAGCGTCGCGAGCACGAGAATCCCTCCATAGGCCTTGTGCTTTGCAAAGACATGGACAAGGGATTTGTTGACTATGTGATCCAAGACTTCACAAAACCCATGGGTGTGGCCACCTATAAGACGTCGAAGGATATGCCACGAAAGTTGCTCGATGCTCTGCCGCCCATCGATGACTTACGGATGTTGCTGGAGAGGTCTGATGGGTAGCGGTAGGAATTGTTCGGTGTTAGAAGCTTATTTCGCTTATGGCCTTGAGCTTTGCCGATGAGCATGGGGTGGGGAACGTATCAAGGAAGAGTTTGTCATGCAATGAGTATGACAAACTCTGCCTGGAGGAGAGGATACTTCCATGGCAATTGTCCACCGCAATGCTCTCAAGCATGGTTTGTCTGAGAGGGAGGTTCTAGATAATGACTGAGTACAAACTAGCTGATGGATCGGTCCTGACAGACGAAGACATCGAGCGCGAGAGCGTAGAGTTTGAGCAAGAGACTTGGACGGGTCGTCTTGAGCGCATCCATGTCAGGCCTGGCGTTGTTGCTGATGAGCCGCTTGTTGCAGTTACCGTGCGCTTTCCGGCATCCATGGTGGTGGCAATCGACCGAAAGACGGGGGATCGATCCGATTTTATTCGGCGGGCCGTTTTCCCTGCGCTGTAGTAACGTTGCGTCTCCTAAATCGACCTTGGTTTCGTCGAGGAGGTAGATCTTGAGGATGAGGTGTCCTGCTTCGGTGAACCCGTTCTCGAAGACGGGCAGCGCGCGCGACACGGACTACCGCGACCTCCTGACCTTCCGCGACGGGGAGTAGCGGCTTGGCGGTGTGCGGCGCCGGCACGTGACGGTGGCGGGCATGAGGCTTGGCCTTCGCGACGGCATGTTCTTTAGAGTTTGCGGTGCATGATGGCACGGCCGTTTTCAAATCGTGAAACATTGCCCGGGAATGAGTAACAGGCTTTGGTTCGTACATCCGTTATAACGGGAGTTGCAAGAAGTGACATCCGTGACGAGAGGTTGAACTCATGACTCAGCACCGGTTTCCCGAAGGTTTCCTCTGGGGTGCTTCCACCAGCGCTTTTCAGGTTGAGGGTGGGTATGATGAAGGAGGCAAAGGTCCGGCAACCACCGATCGCGGCCCGGGGCGTCCCGGCATCGCCGATAACAAGATCGCCTCGGACCACTATCATCACTGGCGTGAGGATGTCGACCTCATGGCCGAGCTCGGCATCAAGGTCTACCGGATGGGTTTCGCTTGGAGCCGCATCATGCCCGATGCCTCGGGGGATCCCAATCCTGAGGGCTTGGCGTTTTATGACCAGCTGATTGACTACCTGCTGGAGCGAGGGATCGAGCCCTTGGTCACCCTGTATCACTTCGAATGTCCGAGTGCGTTGGTCGAGGCCTTCGGCGGCTGGAAGAGCCGTAAGATGATCGACTTCTATGTGCGCTATGCCGAAATCTGCTTCACGCACTTCAAGGGGCGCGTCAAGCGCTGGGTTACCGTGAATGAACAGCTAATTGCGACCTCCGCGCCCAGCAACACGGGTGACACCGAAACCGATCCGCGCCAACGGCAGAAGAACGCCTACCAGATGAGCTATCATGTCGCTCTTGCCGAGCATCGCGCCATCGCGTGCCTGCGACAGATCGACCCCGATGCGCAGATCGGCCCCGTTGTCGCCATGCAGGTGGTCAACCCGCGGACGAGCGCTTCGGCGGATGTGCTTGCGGCCATGAACGCCGAGGAGATGATGCAGAACTACCTGCTCGACCTGAGTGTGCGCGGCGACATCTCGCCTTATGCGCGCTATTACCTGGAGCGCGAAGGTTTCTACCCTGTTGTTGAGTGCGGGGACCACGACATCCTGGTCGCGACGAGGCCCGATTTTCTTGGGGTGAACTACTATTTCAGCAATTGTGCGCATGAGCGCACGGAGCCCATCCGCTTCGACCGGTTCCCTCCGTGGTCGGGCGGGGATTTCGAACTCTGCGATAACCCTGCGATCGCGCCGACCGAGTGGATGTCGAACGGCATCGACCCCCTTGGGCTTCGCGTGGGCATGCGCAAGCTCTACGATCGCTACCAGCTTCCGATGATCGTCACGGAGAACGGCATGGCGCTTTCCGAGTCACTTGACGAGGAGAACAGGGTGCATGATGCCGTGCGCATCGAATACCTTTCACGACATTTGGGCGAGGTCGAGGAGCTCATTCGCGAAGGCTATCCCGTCTTCGGCTACTGCGTTTGGAGCCTCATGGATCTATGCTCAAGTCATCAGGGGTTCACTAAGCGCTACGGCCTTCTGTATGTCGATCGCACGGAAACCGATGCGAAGCAATGCGCTCGTTTCAGGAAGGACAGCTTCTTCTGGTATCAGGACGTGATTAGAGAAAACGGCTTGCCCTGCTGAGCGTCGGTGGTCCGACGAGATTACTCGCCAGTACCGGAATCGGCTCCATAACGCCTCAGGTATTCCATGACTATCAAGTCGATGGCGGCAAGCGCACCGAACTTGCCCGTGTCGATGTTGTTGGTCACTCCGCAGTTCAGTATGCAGGAGGCATGGTTCCAGTAGGCGCTTGAGGTGTTTTGTGTGATGGCGAGAAGACGACAGCCGGAGGCGGCGAGTGCGTTGACGATTTCTGGATAACGAATGGGGTATGTTCCCCCTATGCTGCAAATGATGGCGAGGCTGGATTTGGTGAGCGATTGCGCGCAGGCGAGCTGCGATGAATAATCGAGGTAAAGCTCGATGGGGCGGTTCATGATGGTGAGCCTGCTTTGGAAGTAGCGGCCCACGTCCCAGAGGAAGTGGTGGGAGAAGAACGCGACATGCCCGCTGTCGTGCAAATCATCGACAATGGCGGGCAGTTTCGCGATGTTTGCCGCCGAGATGGTCGTTTCGATATTGAGCAGGATCGCCTCCCGGTAGGATGCCAGAGCGCCTTCCGTGTCATTTGACAGCTGTTCTACAAAGGCATGTGGAAACAACCCGGTTTTGAGGACGTCATGTTCAAGCTGGTTGCGCAGGTCCTTGAAATCAGCGAAACCCATAAACCGGCAGAATCGCGACACTGAAGCCTTCGAGACGAAGCACATGTCGGCGATTTCTCCAATCGAGAGCTCGCTCAGCTTGCTGTAGTTTTTCACCAGCGTGGTCGCTATCTCGTAGTTGGTGTCGTGCTGCATTGCAGTGTCGATGTAGTCAAGCAACCGTTCGGCAACCGATCCCATCGAGATGGATTTTTCCATGATGGCTGTCCCCTTTATGTTCAGTGGCCCGAATAAGAGGGCCTCATTTGACCAAACTATAGCTCAAACATGCCGGTATTCCTGCGGAGTTTCACGTTATGAAACTCGCGTAGCCATCTCGCAACCTTGTGGCACAGCATGTAACCGATTTTGGATATAGCCGGCGTCATACTTAATGCAAGAAGAGACGACGAAGCTTGCCG
Source organism: Collinsella sp. LCP19S3_C9 (assembly GCF_052121575.1). NCBI lineage: Bacteria > Bacillati > Actinomycetota > Coriobacteriia > Coriobacteriales > Coriobacteriaceae > Collinsella > Collinsella sp. LCP19S3_C9. The sequence continues at coordinate 48,492 of NZ_JBQKDZ010000007.1, read as the reverse complement.
CCCCGCCGGAACACGGCATCGGCTCTACACAGGGCATCGCTTCGTTGCTTTGCCGCTCGACGAGATATCGGTTGAGGAGGATCGGATGAAGCGGTTATTGCTGCGCGCCGACGATTTAGGTTACAGCGACGGTGTTAATTGCGGGATAGCGGCCGCGGTCCAAGCGGGGCTCATTCGCTCGGTGGGCGTCATGACCAACATGCCGCTTGCAGAAAGCGGTTTGGCGCGCCTGCAAATCAAGGATCTCTGCTTGGGTCAGCACACCAATATCTGCACGGGTAGGCCCCTCAGCGATTCCGCGCTCATCTCGAGCATCGTTGACGATGATGGCAATTTCAAGCGGAGCTCAGCATATCGCGCCGCCGCGCGGGCTGGGGAGGACTTCGTGGTGCTTGACGAGGTCATTATCGAAATCGAGGCGCAGTATCGGCGATTCCTTGAGCTCGTCGGGCGTGAGCCCGATTACTTCGAGGGACATGCGGTCGCAAGCCCCATGTTCTTCCGCGGCCTTGAGATCGTTGCCGAGCGTCACGGCCTGCCCTATTTCGCGATGGGTGCTCCGGGCGAGCCAGTCACCTTTCGCTCGACGCCGGTGCTTTCCTATGTTCCCAAGGATTTCTCGTCATATGAAGCGGATCCCTTTGCGGCGCTTCGAGAGGCGCTTGAAACGACACCGGAAGGGATATGCCGTCTCATGGTGTTTCACCCAGGTTATATCGACGCGTACTTGCGAGATAACTCGACCATGCTCGAGGCCCGCATCCGGGAAGCCGCGATGCTTGTCGACCCTGATGTCGCCGCATGGCTTGCAGAGCAGGACGTGGGGCTCGTGACGTACGCGGACCTGACGTAAGCGTCCGCTGGGGCAATCTCGCCAATTCACGTTGAATGGCGTACTGCCTGAAGCACGTCGTTGTGATTTTGAAGAGAGGTGGATGCGCTATCTAGAGGGGAAGATGCCGCACACGGGCATCGATAGAGTTCACTGCAAAGATTGGAGCTGAAACATGGCGGTATTCGACAAGATCCAAAACATAATGGATAAGACAATCGCACCTGTGGCAAGCAAGGTTGCTGACAGCAAGATGCTCGACGCCCTCATGGGCGGCATGATGTGCACGCTGCCCATGACCCTTGGCGTCTCGGTTATCGCGATTCTCATCAACTTCCCCATTCCGGGGTTCTCCGATTGGGTGGTTTCGAGCGGTCTCATGGCGACCGGCAACTCCATCCTCACCGTTACCATGAACATGATGGGTATATACATCTCCTTCTTCATCGGTTTGAGGTGGGGTAAGGTATGCGGCCTTAGCGGTTATACCGGTGGCATCGTGAGCGGCGCGGTGTTTTTGGCATTCATGCCGCAGCAATCGTTCGAGGATATTCCCATGGCGAGTTTCATCAACACGTCGTACATGGGATCGAACGGCGTCTTCGTCGCCATTCTGCTTGGCCTGATCGTGCCGAAGGTGACAGCCATTTTGATGAGCAAGCTTGAAATCAAGCTCCCCGATATGGTTCCGCCCATGGTTGCAGACTCGCTGTCGCCGATGTTTGCCGCCATCGTGCTATTCACTGCGGTGTGGTTCGCCAAGTGGGGTCTTTCTTTCACCCCGTGGGGCAACCTGTTCGATATGATCAACACCTTGATCGGCACGCCGGTCACGATGGTCGGTGCCTCTCCTTTGGCCTATATCATCGTGTGCTCGCTGCAGTCGATCTTCTGGTTCTTCGGTGTCCACCCCAACGTGATGCTCAACTTCTACGCTCCGGTAATCATGGCTTGCAGCGCTGCTAACACCGAGGCCATCATCGCGGGCGAGGCACTGCCCTATGGCGCTTGGGCCGTCGTCGCGCTCGGCACCGCCATCGGTGGCCAGGCTAACGCCCTGGGCATCAGCATCTCGCTGCTCTTCACCAAGTCCGAGCGCTTCAAGGCGATTCGCGGCATCGCGCTTGTTCCGTCGCTTTTCAATATCTCCGAGCCGCTCATGTTCGGTCTGCCGGTCGTGCTGAATCCCACGTACTTCATCCCGTTCGTGCTGAACATCCCGGTCTGCGCCATCGTGGTCCAGGCGCTTTACGCCTTCGGTCTTGGGGCTGCGTTCAATCCCACGATTCAGCTTCCCTGGGTGCTTCCCCAGCCGGTCATCGCATTCATGCAGGGCGGCATCGGGTGCCTGGTGATCTCGGTTGCGGTTTTGGCGGTGTCGGTGCTCATGTATACCCCCTTCACCCTTATGGCTGATCGCCAGGCGTTGCGAGAGGAGCAGGCCGCTCTCGAGGAATCGGCCGCATAGGGATTTTCATATTCACACCATCATTTTCCATGAGGTTGGGAGCGTAGGATGAAACATATCGTACTTATGTGCGCCGCGGGCGCTTCGACGAGCATGCTGGTACAGCGCATGCAACAGGCGGCTGAAAAAGACGGTTTCGTGTGCACCATCGAGGCGCACCCTGTCAACCAAGCGGCGGAATATGCGGATAGCGACGTTATCCTGCTGGGACCGCAGGTTCGCTTTGAACTCAACAAGGTGAAGAATCAAGTGAACTGTCCGGTGGAGCCGATTGATATGACAGCGTATGGGACAATGAACGGCGAGGCCGTGCTCAAACAGGCTCGAAAGTTGCTGGGGGCATAGCCATGTCAGAGATCAAACAAGAAGCGATCGATCAGTTTGAAATGACGTGCTTCTCTATCGTCGCTCAGGTGGGGAGCGCGCGCAGCTGCTACCTCGAAGCGATAACCTGTGCCGAGAATGGTGATTTTGAGGCCGCCCGGAAACTTATCGACGAGGGCAACGTGGTGTTCAACGCAGGCCACGACGCTCACATGAAACTGCTTCAGCAAGAGGCCAGCGGCGAGGAGCTGCCGTTTCGCATCATCTTGCTGCATGCGGAGGATCAGCTCATGAGCGCTGAGGGCTTCCGTATCCTTGCCGAGCGCTTCATCACGGTCTATCAACGCATGGGTGCAAGCGCCTAACTGATTATCTGACGGGAAGCCGGGACTGCCATGCAGCCCGTCTTCCCGTTTCATGAAGATGTTTTCACGATCGAGGAGGTACCCAATGGCATTTCCGGAAGGTTTCCTGTGGGGTGGCGCCACCGCCGCCAACCAGTATGAGGGCGGCTGGGAAGAGGGCGGCAAAGGACCGAACACCTCGGACGCCATGACCAGCGGTAGCCATACGGTGTCACGGCAGATAACGTGGCGTAATACCGCGACAGGGGAAACCGGCGCGCTTCCCGTGTATGCGGTTTGCGAGAAGGGACTTCCTGAAGGGCTGGAGGTGGCGGTGGTTGATGGCTACTACTATCCCAGCCACACGGCCACCGACTTCTACCACCACTACGCCGAGGACATCGCCCTCATGGGCGAGATGGGCTTCAAGTGCTTCCGCCTGTCCATGAACTGGGCGCGCATCTTCCCCACGGGCGAGGAGGCTGAGCCCAACACCGAGGGTCTAGCGTTCTACGACGCCGTGTTTGACGAGTGCGCTAAGTACGGCATCGAACCGCTCGTGACGCTCTCGCACTACGAGACCCCGCTCGCGCTCGTGAACAAGTACGGCGGTTGGAAGAGCCGCGAGCTCATCGACCTGTTCGTGCGCTACGCCACCTGCGTCATGAAGCACTATCAGGGCAAGGTGAAGTACTGGCTCACCTTCAACGAGATCAACATGATGAGCATGGGGAGCTTCATGGCGGGCGGGCTTACGGATGGGAGCCCCCATGCGAAGGCCCAGGCGGCGCACAACCAGTTCGTGGCGTCTGCCCTTACGGTTCGGTCGGCGCACCAAATCTCCCCTAAGATCATGGTGGGTCAGATGCTCGCGTACAACCCCATCTACTCCTATTCCGCCGACCCCGCCGATCATCTGCTCGCCATGGAACGCGAGCGTGACGCGCTGTGGTATGCCGACGTGCAGGTGGGCGGCCACTATCCCGCCTATCGCTTGAGGGAGATGGAGCGCGCGGGCATCAAGCTGGAAATGGGCGAGAACGACCTCGAGCTTCTCGCAACCTATCCGGCAGATTTCCTGTCGTTCTCGTGCTACGGAGGCTCGACGGTATCGTTGCGCCAGAAGGAGCTCGAGGTCGCGTCCGGCAATCTCGCTTTCGGCATGGTGAAAAACCCCTACCTCGAGACCAACGCCTGGGGCTGGGCGACCGATCCGTACTGCCTGCGCATCGCCTTGAACGAGCTCTACGACCGCTATCACAAGCCGCTTTGGATCGTGGAGAACGGTATCGGCTGGAGCGACGAGGTGAAGGCCGACGGCTCCATCCATGACGGCTACCGCATCGACTACCTGCGCAAGAACATCCAGAGCATGGAGGATGCCGTGGAACTCGACGGCGTGGACCTCATGGGCTACACCATGTGGGGCTGCATCGACCTGGTCAGCGCCGGCACGGGCGAGATGCGCAAGCGCTACGGCTTCGTCTACGTCGACCGCGACGACGAGGGCAAGGGCACGCTCGCGCGCAGCCGCAAGGACAGCTTCTATTGGTACAAGAAGGTCATCGAGAGCAACGGCGAGGACCTAGACTAACCCTATGGGACAGGGGATAAGATTATGGACTGCTATTTCGGTATAGATGCGGGCGGCACTCAGGTGAAATGGGCGGTGGTGAACGCCGACTACCACATTGAGGAGCACGGAAGTATCCCAACATGCACCTCGCCCGCCGACCAGGTTATCGAAACGTTCCGCTCGGTGATCGAGCCCCATCGCGCCCGGGTGAGGGGTGTGGGAATAAGTATGCCCGGAGTCTTTTCCGAAGGCGATTCCGATGGCGTGGTTGGGGGAGGCGGCGCCCTTCACTGTTTGGACGGATATCCGCTCGGTCGCATCTTGCGCGAGAGCACGGGGCTTCCCGTAACCATCGAGAACGATGCGATGTGCGCGGCACTGGGAGAATATGCCGTCGGCGCGCTGAAGGGGGTCTCCCTGGGGTTGATGGTGGTGATCGGTACGGGTCTCGGCGGTGCCATCGTTGTTGACGGTCACATCTTGCGAGGCGCGCACAATCTCGCCGGCACCGTGTGCTTTGTGAGCAACGATGTGCGCAAGCCCGTGACCTTTGGGTCGGTGTACGGTGATGTCACCAGCTGGCGGGCGCTCCGAGACCAGGTGTGTGCGGCGAAGGGGATTGATCCGACCGATGATATCGACGGATATCGGATTTTCTCCTGGATTGAAGAGGGGGATGAGGACGCTCGTCGCGGTCTGGATGCATACGCGTTGGTCTTCGACAACATGCTGATGGGGTTGCAGTCGGTCATCGACCCTGAGGTCATCGTGGTCGGCGGCGGAATCAGCGCCCGTCCCGAGCTGTTTGAGGCATTTGAGCGCATGATGGATCAGGCTCACGTTCTTCCCATCATACCGAGGCCCTGCATCAAGCCAGCACAGAACGGCAACGATGCCAATTTGCTTGGCGCTGTGCGCACGCTGCGCCGCTCGCTTGGCGAGTGCGATTGATTGGCGGCTGGGGGCCCGACTCGCGGCCTCCTGTCCTAAAAAAAGAGTATGGGCTCCTTCGTTCATTCGAACGAAGGAGCCCACGTTTTGTAAGGGGCCTCCTGGCGAATTTTCATTCGCCAGGAGGCCTTTTGCTGTTGATCGAGAATGTCGCTGGACAGTTAGTTCAGATACGTATTTTTCAGAGGGTGTGTAAAGGCCGACCTGAGCCCGATTGGGCTGAATTTGACTTTCTGAACCGGTGGAGACGCTCATATAAGGGGGAGAAAGGTTGTCATGGGGCTCAAAGTGACTTCAAACCACTCTATTAGCGCTAAGAAGCACGGCCAAAAAATACGTATCTGAACTAACTGTCCACAACCCTCCGCAACCCTTTCATTCCAACCCAAATCAGCCAACGTACGTCATGGCAATCCCCGGTAGGTCGAAGCTGCTCTGCGGCGGCCCGGTGTTTTCATCTTCGCTCCGGTTGCTACGCAAAGTCGTTCAGATGAAAACACCGGGCCGCCGCAGAGCACCAACAGACCGCAGGGACGGGAGCAGCTATACTACTCTCAGTAGTTAAGGGTCGCGGATTGGCCGCGTCACCGCTCTCAACAGGAGGTCTTTGTTTATGGCAGATCAAAAGCCGGTTGTCGGGATCATCATGGGTTCCAAGTCCGATCTGGGCGTTATGGAAGGCTGCACCGCCGAGCTCGAGGCGCTCGGTGTGCCCTATGAGCTCGTGATTGCCAGCGCGCATCGTACGCCGGCGAAGGTCCACGAGTGGGCTTCGACTGCCGCCGGCCGTGGCATCAAGGTGATTATCGCCGCAGCCGGCAAGGCCGCGCATCTGGGCGGTGTCGTGGCTGCCTTTACGCCGCTGCCGGTTATCGGCGTGCCTATGAAGACGAGTGATCTGGGCGGCATGGATTCGCTCCTGTCGATGGTGCAGATGCCTTCGGGCGTGCCTGTGGCATGCGTTGCCATCAACGGCGCCAAGAACGCCGCCATCTACGCCACGCAGATTCTGGGTGCTTGCGATCCCGAGTATCGCGCAATTATCGAGAAGATGAAGCAGGAGATGGCTGACGCTTAAGCGGCTTGCCGTTCCGTTGTAATCATAGGGAGAGTCATGTCCGACTATCAGGGAAAACGTTTCTCGGCTTCTCAGATCCCCGATCCATCCAAGTCGGGATCGGCCCGCTCCATGCAGCAGGGTCGGGCATCCTCTCCTCAACAGGCTCGTGCGCCGCGCCCCGTAACGCCGACGTCCCATCGCCGTCAGGATACGCCGGCTGCGTTTCGCCCCTCGTCATATGGCACGGCAAAGAAGCAGGCCCGGTCGACGAGGCAACCGAGCGGCGCTCCGTCCAGCTACACCGAGCCGCCGCGTAAGAAGCGCCGCTCCATCATCCCCATTCTGCTCATCATCGTGGGCATCGGTCTGATCGTTGCCGCTGCCGCCATCTTTATCAATGCACAGATTGGCTACAAGCAGGCGAGCGATTCGTACCAAAAGATCGAGAAGCAGTACGTGAGCGATAAGGATGCGAGCGGCGTGCCGATTGTCGATTTTGACGCTCTTGCTAAGGCAAATCCCGAGATCGTGGGATGGATTTATGTGCCGGATACCAACATCAACTATCCCGTGGTGCAGGCCAAGGACAACTCTAAATACCTCAACACGCTGTTTGACGGTACGTCCAATGCATCGGGTGCGATTTTCTTGGACTTCGAAGATGTCGCGCCGGGCATGGTGGACCAGCAGACGACAATCTACGGCCACCATATGAACGACGGATCGATGTTTAATGTGATCTCGGACACCACCGACCAGGCGACGTTCGACAGCATCGAGTACGTGTACTACATCACGCGCGATGACACGTATAAGCTGAGACCGCTGGCGACCAAGGTGGTTGAGGATACGTACTCCAAGGCGCGCGCGACCAACTTTGAGGGCGACGACGGGCTGACGAATTATCTGTCCGAGATGCTTGACGGTGCCTCTGCCGTGGCGAGCGATGCCACCGATCGTGCCGCTTCGGCAACTAAGGTCGTAACACTTGTGACCTGCCGCTCACTGTCATTTAGCAATACGCGCGCCGTCATGGTACTCACGCCGGTCGAGGAATAAGCGGTTCGAGAGTAGCTAATTTGGGACGGGGCTCTTTTAGCTACCCCGGGTATGCAGAATGATTTTGCTGGGTTAGGTGACTGGGGTAGCTAAAAGAGCCCCGTCCCAAATTAGCTACTCGACGACGGAAAAAGGGGAAGCGATGCTTGAAAGTGGCAAATTGATGCCTTCGGTCGATGTGTGGCTGCGCGAAGCCAAGGCCGACGCTTCGGCGCCGGCGTGTGGCATGTACCTGACGCACAATGGCGTGGTGCGTGCGACACCCAAGTCCGAGGCGCGCGGTGTCGAGACCGATGGCGTGGCGCCGGGCCACAAGGTGGGCGGCATGGTGTTTGGCTTCGATGCCGAAAAGGTGCAGGCCGCTATCGAGTCAACGCGCACGATGCCGGGTATCGGCTATGTGCGCGTATGGCTGGCGAGCGGCGAGCTTGCCGTGGGCGACGATATCATGCTCGTGCTCATTGGCGGAGACATTCGCCCGCATGTGGTCGATGCCCTGCAGGCGCTCGTCGGCACTATCAAGAACGAGTGCGTGAGCGAGGTCGAGCGCGAAGCGTAACGCCTAGCCGGCAACCCGTGTACGTCTATAGCAAAAGCCCGCTGGCAGTTCAGGTAAATCTGCCAGCGGGCTTTGGTGTGTTGGGGCTGTTTTGTGCCGGCGCTCGCTACACGCGTGTGGCGTCCTTGGGGCTCATGGTCATGCTCTGGAAGCGATTTTCCATATACTCGTTATCGAAGTACTTTCCGTAGAACTGCGCAACGGGAATATCGCTGGCCGTGCCGTTGACACGCTGGTACCAGTAGTCGAGCGATTGCAGCGTCATGACGCCGTCGACCAGCATGATGATGGTAAAGATGACGGTGGCTGAGTAGCGATTCTTCCAGGGAATCATGTTAATGAGCTTGAGCAATCTGGGCAGCAGCAGCTTGATCCAGATGAGTCCGCCCAGACCCCACAGGCAGGCGAAGCCCGTGCAGGTGCGACCGCCCGTAAGCACGGCGAGCGGATCGGGCATGCCAAAGAGCTTCATGTGCGAGTAGTTCCACGAGACCACACCGAACGAGGTCTGCATAAACCAGCCCACAAAGACCTCAAAGCTTGCGCCAAGCAGGGCGCTCACCAAAAAGATAATGATGGGGTTCTTTTTGTAGAAGCGGTTGAGCACCATGGTCATGAGTACGGCGCCAAATCCGTAGATGGGGCTGAAGGGGCCAAATAGCATGCCGGCGCGGTTCTGGTAGACGCCTGGATCGTCGACCGTCATGTGCCAGATGTCCTCCAGGATCAGACCGAGCACGCAGCAGACAAAGAATACCCAGAACAGGTTGAAGTAGTTGAGCTTGATGTAGCCCTCGCCGGTCTCATCGCGGCCGAGCATACCCTCGGCGGCGGCGTCGCGATCGAGCATCTCCTGCAAGCGGCGCTGCAGTTCGCGCTCCTGACGAAGTGTTGGGTCAACAGTGGCCGAAAGCGCGACGAGGATGCCGAGCTGGATGGCGGGGCGCAGCAAGAACGGCCCGATACCCTGGAGCATCACGTCGACCAAAAGCTCAACGACGGTAAGTGCGATAAGGATATAGGACAGGCGCGCGGCGTTGCGGCGCTGGTTCTTGATGAGGTCCAGGCCAAAGATGATCAAGATGACCGCGCTCGCCGCCGAGAGCATGATGCCGGCGACGATAAGGCCGACCGCGACGAGCGTGTTGTCGCCGAGCTTGGCGGCGGCGTTGCCGTTGATGAGCGCGGTGATGACCCGCCACATAAAGGCGCCGACCGAAGGGAGCGTGCCTACGCCGGACAGGATGCACAGGACGGCGTACACCTTAATGATGAGGGGAATCTTCTTGACCTCCGTGGCGCTGGGGACGCTGGGGTCGAGTTCGTTTCGATCCATACGGAACCTTTCTCGTTTTGTTGTAGGTTACAAGGATACGCCGCCGACCTGCTAAAAGACAGGACGAATGGCCCAATTGCAGCAATGTAAGCCCTAACGGTGGGCGAGACGCGTCGCGACGGAAACATACGGGACCGTTGGCCCCGAGGGCGGGTTGCCCGATAAAATGTTTGGCCGCAAAACGGATTATAAGCTCGGTGGGCTTTTAAAAACCGCTGTTCATGCGCGGGAGTGCTTGTCTTGCCGTGCGTATAATAGGGCAGGTAACGCCAAATAACGAGGCTCTGAGGGGATGCCATGTCTCAAGAAACCATCCGCGCGGCCGAGCGTGCTACGGGACGGCTGACGACCATGTCGACGTATGATCCGGACTCCGACCAGCTGCATGAGGAATGCGGCATCTTTGGTGTGTGGGCACCCGATCGCGACGTGGCTCGACTGACGTACTTTGGTCTGCGTGCGCTGCAGCATCGCGGCCAGGAATCGGCGGGAATCGCCGTGGGCGATGGCGGCACGGTTATGGTTCGCAAAGACCTGGGACTGCTCGATCGCGTGTTCTCCAACGCCGACCTGTCGACGCTCTCCGGCCAGTTGGCTGTGGGCCACGTGCGCTATGGCACCGCCGGCGCCAAGAGCTGGGAAGCCTCGCAGCCGCATCTTTCCACCATCAACAGCGTCATCATCGCGCTTGCGCACAACGGCACCCTGGTTAACACTGACGAGCTGCGCCGCCAGCTGATCGAGCTCGGCGTGCCGTTCCTCTCCAATTCGGATTCCGAGGTCGCGACCAAGCTCATTGGCTACTTTACCCAGTGTACGGGCCACCTGCGCGAGGGCATTCGCAAGACCATGGAGCTCGTGCGCGGCGGCTACGCCATGACGCTCATCAACGAGCAGGCACTCTACGCTTTCCGCGACCCGCATGGCATTCGTCCGCTGGTGCTGGGCAAGCTCGTGGACGAGGGCCTGGACCAGGCCGACGCCGCATCCGTTTCGCAGCTACCGTCGCAAGACGACGCCGCGAGGGTCGACGCTGCCGCTCATGTCACGCGCGCTGGCGGCTGGGTCGTTGCCTCCGAGACATGTGCACTCGATATCGTGGGCGCCGAGTATGTCCGTGATGTCCGTCCCGGCGAGATCTTGCGCATCAGTGCCGAGGGCCTGGTATCCGAGCAGGGTGTGCCCGCTGCCAAAGAGCCCGCTAACTGCATCTTTGAGCAGGTCTACTTTGCCCGCCCCGACTCCATCATGAATGGCAAGAGCGTCTACGCCTGCCGTTACGACATGGGTCGTCAGCTGGCACACGAGGAGCCCGTCGATGCCGACCTGGTCATCGGCGTGCCCGACTCCGGTCTGCCGCCTGCGGAGGGTTATTCGCGCGAGAGCGGCATTCCCTTTGGCGAGGGCCTCATCAAGAATCGCTATGTGGGCCGTACGTTTATCGAGCCCACGCAGGAGCTGCGTGCCATGGGCGTGCGCATGAAGCTCAATCCACTGCGCGACAATATCGAGGGCAAGCGCCTGGTCGTCATCGACGACTCCATCGTTCGCGGCACCACCATGGTGCAGCTCGTCAAGATGCTGCGCAACGCCGGCGCCAAGGAGATTCACATCCGCATCAACTCGCCCGAGGTCATCTGGCCGTGCTTCTACGGCATCGATACCGACGTGCAGTCGCAGCTCATCAGCGCTAACAAGACGGTCGATGAGATCTGCGAGTACATTGGCGCCGATTCGCTGGCCTTCCTTTCGGTCGAGGGCCTGCTGAAGGTCATGCCCAAGGGCGGCTACTGCGATGCGTGCTTTACCGGCCGTTATCCCGTGGCGATTCCCGAGAGTTTTGGCCGCGACAAGTTTATGGAGGGCTTTAAGCCCCGCAACCTGGATAAGCCGCTGCACTTTGGCGACGACGCCGTGGTCGAGAAATACGATGACCGCAGCTGGGAAGAGAAGCACGGCGAGGCCTAAAACCTGCCATTTAGGGACAGGTTCATTTTGGTAGGTTTTACCTGCTGTTTTGTTGATTTGGCGGCGCGTGTTGTTACCGTGTGCGCCAACTTGAGGGCAACTATGAGCACTGTTTGGCGTCTGTGTGTCAAACGGTAGTGGGAGAGGAAGGCTCAGATGAGCGACAGCAAGCATGTGACGTATGAGGATGCCGGCGTCGATACCGCCGAGGGCGGCCGCGCCGTCGACGCTATTAAGCAAATGGTTAAGGATACCAACCGTCCCGAGGTTATCGGCGGCATCGGTGGCTTTGGCGGCCTGTTCTCGGCCGCCGCGCTTAAGGATATGGAAGACCCGATCCTGATCAGCGGTACCGACGGCGTGGGCACCAAGCTCGTCCTCGCCCAGATCATGGACCGCCACGAGACGGTGGGCCAGGACCTGGTCGCCATGTGCGTCAACGACATTTTGGCTTCGGGCGCCGAGCCGCTGTTCTTTTTGGACTATGTTGCCATCGGCCACATCGAGGCCGAGCACATGGCAAAGATCATCAAGGGCGTGGCCGATGGCTGCAAGCTCGCGGGCTGCGCGCTCGTGGGCGGCGAGATGGCCGAGCACCCGGGCGTCATGGCTCCCGCCGACTACGACCTCGCCGGCTTTACCGTGGGTGTCGTCGACCGTCCCAAGATGCTCGACCCCGCCAACGTCCGCCCCGGCGACGTGATTCTGGGCCTTCCCTCCACCGGCGTGCACTCCAACGGCTACTCGCTCGTGCGTAAGGTCATCGGTGTTGACGGCATCAAGCCTGGTACGCCCGAGGCCGCCGCTAAGGCCGAGGAGCTGAGCCGTCCGCTCGAGGAGCTCGGCGGCGCATCACTGGCAGACGCTCTGCTGGCCCCCACGCGCATCTACGTCAAGCCGATTCTTGAGCTGCTCCGCGGCGGCGCTCCGGTGCACGCCATCGCCCATATCACCGGCGGCGGCATCACCGAGAACCTTAACCGTGCGCTGGCCGAGGACGTCGACGCCGTGGTCACCCGCAATGGTGCCGAGATGGGCTGGGACATTCCGCCCGTCATCACCTATGTTTCGCACCAGGCCGAGCTTACGCCCAACGAGGCGTGCAAGACCTTCAACATGGGCGTCGGCCTGTGCCTGATTGTCGCTCCCGAAGATGAGGCCGCGGTAACCGATGCCCTGGTCGCGCTGGGCGAGAAGCCGTTCCGCGTGGGCGAATGCGTCGAGGGCTCCGGTAAGGTCGTGTACTCCGATGAGCGCTAACGAGCAGATGGCTGCCGCCGAGGGCTTGGACTTTGTGCCCTACACCCGTCCGACCGGCACCGATACCACCGAGCCGCTCAAGATCGGCGTGCTCATCAGCGGTTCGGGCACCAACCTACAGGCGTTGATCGACCTGATCGCCGCCGGCAAGCTCAATGCTTCGATCGAGCTCGTGGTGTCGAGCCGTCCTTCGGCCAAGGGCCTGCAGCGTGCAGAGCGTGCGGGTATCCAGACGCTGACGCTCTCCAAGGATGTCTACGCCGACCCTATCGTCGCCGACGAGATTATTGCGCACGAGCTTCTCGAGCGCGGCTGCGAGTATGTGGTCATGGCTGGCTACATGCGAATGGTGCATACGCCGCTGCTGGCGGCGTTCCCCAACCGCGTTGTCAATCTGCATCCGGCGCTGCTGCCGAGCTTTACCGGTGCGCATGCGATCGACGATGCCTTTACGCGCGGCGTCAAGGTGACCGGTGTGACCGTGCATTTTGCCAACGAGATCTACGACAACGGTCCCATCATCGCCCAGCGCGCGCTGGCTGTTGAGGAAGGCTGGGATGTCGACACACTCGAGGAGCACATTCACGCGATCGAGCACGTGCTGTATCCCGAAGTCGTGCAGATGCTCGCTGACGGCCGCGTCCACGTGTTGGAGAGCGGCAAGGTGGCGATTGACCCGGCGCGCCATCGTGCGTAAAAGGATTCGCTTGGTCCTCATTGCGACGTAAACTATCAAAAAGCTGATTGGGGCATATGGAATCACATGTGCCCCAATCAGCTTAATATCTCTTTGATTTTGGGCTCTGGATAACGTGACGGGCACCATTCCCATTCCAAGAAATCCGATAGGGCCTCGTCCGTGTGTGGGCGGGGCCCTTTTGCGCGGCCTTTTATGTTTGCTATACTGCTAGCAAGTAGAGAGGAGCCGCTATGGGTGCAGCAACGGTGCAGCTCAACACACGAATCGATCCTATGCTCAAGGCTGGTGGCGATGCGGTCCTGACACGCAATGGATTGGGGCCGAGCGATGCCGTTCGTGCGCTTTGGGCCTATCTTGTCGAGCATCAAGCGTTGCCGGGATTTATGGTGACGGATAAGCGCGAGGCGCCCCGCGCGGAGAGCCTGGCTGAGCAGGGGTGTGGCCTAGCTTTTTCATCGCTGGGGCTAAATGCTTCGGATTTTGCGCCAGTTGGATCATCTGCGGAAGACTGGGATGCCGTACGAGATGATATGTATGACGCGATGATTGCCGACATTGAGGCGAATTGCCGATGATTGAGGCAAAGCATCTCTTGGTGGATACGAACGTTTGGCTCGATTATTACCTGCAAGAGGGGGCGTTCGACGAAGCGAAGAGATTGGTTGAACTGGCCGAGGCAGGAATGATTGACCTTCTGTATGCCCCAACGACGGCAAAGGATGTGTTCTATATTTTGCCCCGGCGACTAGCCCGGCGGAATGCGAATGGGATTAACGTGTCGTTTACCTCGGCGTCATGGGCCTGCATTGAGCACATGATGCAGGTGGCACCCGCCTCTCCGCTTTCGTTGGCAGAGTGCGAGATGGCGCGCATGCTTGGCAAACGCATGCCGGATCTTGAAGACAACCTCATCATCGCTTCGGGCGAGACGGCAGATGTTGACTACGTGGTCACGAGCGACCGGCGCATGCTGGAGGCGATGCCCGAGGTGTGCTTGACGCCTGCCCGCGCACTCGAGATGATTGGGATCCTCGGCTAACCTTGCCTGTCTGGTTTCGCTATCATATGGGGCATTGTGAACCTCATGCAGCTTTGGAGGACGGTATGGCGGATAACGCCGAGATGCTATTCGCGCCTGAGCTGGTGTTTTTTGATTGGGAGTGCGCGACGCCGGATGAGGTGTTTGCGCGACTCGAGGGCGAGCTTGCTCCGCGCGGCTACATTGCGTCCGGTTGGCTCGATGCCGTCCGTACGCGCGAGGACATCTATCCCACGGGCCTCGCCATGCCGGCGGCCAATATTGCCATTCCGCATACCGATCCGGGGTTTGTGGCTAAGCCCTATATCGCGGTGATGAAGCCCTCCGCGCCCGTGACGTTCAATGCTATGGCGGGCATGGGTGCCCCCGTGCCGGCGCAGATCATCATCAATCTGGGTATTGCCGAGCCGGGCGGCCAGGTCGAGGCTCTGCAAGCGCTTATGAATATCTTTATGGATGCTGACGCCGCAGCCGACGTGCTCGGCCAGACTTCGTCCCAGGGCATGGTCGACGCCATCCGCCGCCACTTCTAGGGCCGGCATTTGGGGACTGTCCCTAACTGCCGGCAGAAAAGGAACGTCCCTAGCTGTCGGAGCTGTCCCCTTTGCACCAAAATGGTGCAGATTGACCTGTCTCCCATGCACCAGGTGTGCCGCGGGGCTGCGTTGTGACACAATGACGTTTGTTCGATTCGTGATGCGAAAGGCCAACTATGGCAAACAAGAAAAAGAACCCCGAGGTCGCGCCGACGTCCGAGCAACGGTCCCGCGCCGCCTCCAGCTCTCGCAAGAAGCAGCGCAAGACGTACGTGTCCAAGACCGTCAAGATCGTCCTGGTGGTTATCGGCGTGCTGGCAATGCTGCTTTCCGTCTCGGCCATGGCGTGCTCCGGTTTGATGTCGCAGACCGAGAACAATAACTCGGGTTACAAACTGACCGGCGGCGTGGCTGCTACTATCAACGGCACCAACCTCACCGAGGACACCGTAACCAAGCAGATCATGAGCATGCGCACGTCCTACGGCTACACCAAGGATGAGGATTGGGCGCAGTATCTGGTTGACAACGACCTGACGCCCAAGAAGTACCGCAAACAGCTCATCGATTCCTATACGCAGCAGATTCTGCTCCAGCAGGCGCAGAAGGAGAACGGCGTGACGGTTTCGGACGAGGAAGTAGAGAAGGCTTGGAAGGACGCCTGCAAGAGCGCGGGCGGCGCCAAGACCTTTAAGGAGACCCTTAAGACCTACGGCTATACCGAGGACACCTACAAGGACTCGCTCAAGGAGAGCCTGGCGCAGCAGAAGCTTAAGGATGCCGTTGCTCCCACCAGCAAGCCCAAGGACAGCGAGATTGTCGATTACATTAACGAGAACCTGTCTAACTACAACGATGCCCGCCGCTCGTCGAACATCCTGATTAAGGTTGATTCCGACGCTTCCGACGAGGACAAGGCCGCCGCCAAGGCCAAGGCGCAGGAGTGCCTGGATAAGATCAACTCCGGCGAGCTGAGCTTTGAGGATGCCGTGAAGCAGTATTCCGACGACACCGGTTCCAAGGAGAAGAAGGGTGACGTGGGCTGGGATAAGCTCACCACCTTTGTCGACAGCTACCAGACGGCGCTCGAGGGCCTTAACAAGGGCGATGTGAGCGACGTGGTCGAGTCGACGTATGGCTACCACATCATCAAGTGCACCGACTACTTCCATGTCGATGGCCAGGTCGATGACATCAATCAGGTGCCCAAGGCTATTAAGAAGTACGTTTCCAATGTGGTGAAGACCCAGGCATCGGGCACGGCATACAACGAGTGGCTGGAGAAGTACACGAAGGATGCCGACATTACCGTCAACCCCATGCCCAAGGACGTGCCCTATAACGTGAGCCTGAAGGGCGTCACCAAGAGCTCGACCGACGATTCGTCGACGACTGAGTAATCAAGGGGCGGTGCTCGTGCGAGTGCCGCCCACACTATTGAGGAGGATTTGCAGATGACCAACGAAGAGCTGCAGCAGGAAATGATTGCCGCCATGAAGGCCAAGGACAAGGTTCGCCTGTCTATCATTCGCCAGGTCAAGGCCGAGGTTAAGAACATCGAGGTCAACGAGCGCCGCGACGTGACCGAGGAAGACGTCAACAGCATGATCAAGCGTCTGATTAAGCAGACAAGCGAGACGTTGGAGATGTCCATCAAGGCCGGTACCGATCAAGATCGTACCGACAACCTGACCGAGCAGGTCAAGATTCTGGAGAGCCTACTGCCCGCGCAGGTTTCGGGCGAGGAGCTCGAGGCTCTGATTGAGCAGGTCATCGCCGAGCTGGGCGCCACGTCCAAGAAGCAGATGGGACAGGTTATGGGGGCGCTCGGCAAGGCCACCGGCGGCAACTTCGATAAACCGGCCGCGGCAAAGATCGTCGGCGGCAAACTCGTGTAGGGACGAGCGGTACATAGTTGGTGTTGAGGGGCGTGACCATTGCGGTCGCGCCCCCTTTTTTGTTGGCCGATGAAGGGCGCCTCCCTTGGCTGGTCATTGGGCGCTCATTGGGGACAGGCTTAAATGAGTGCCCTCTCATTGGGTACTCATTTAAGTCTGTCCCCAATGAGTGGGTTAAAGGTTGCGGGTTCTTTACGGGAATGCAGTGTGGGCTGCGGAAACGTGGTTCTTTCCGTAAAATAGAGCAATTCGTGTAAGCGCAGGAAAGGGATATTCATGGCAGACATGATCGAGATCAAGCATCTCAACAAGTACTTTGGCGACCTGCATGTGCTCAAAGATATCAACCTCACCGTCAAGCGCGGCGAGAAGCTCGTAATGATCGGGCCTTCCGGCTCGGGCAAGTCCACGCTCATCCGTTGCGTCGATTATCTGGAGGAGCCCACGTCGGGCGAGGTCATCATCGACGGTACGCCGCTCACCAAGAAGAATCATCTGGAGATGGCTCGTAAGTACAGCTCCATGGTGTTTCAGCAGTTCAACCTATATCCCAACATGACGGTGCTGGGCAACCTGACGCTCGCGCCCATCAAGCTGCAAAAGAAGAGTAAGGAGGAGGCGACCGAGATCGCCATCGCCGCGCTCAGGCGCGTCGGCATGGCGCATAAGGCCGGCGAGTATCCGCAGAACCTCTCGGGCGGTCAGCAGCAGCGTATCGCCATTGCCCGTGCCCTGTGCACCAAGCAGCCCATCATCCTGTTTGACGAGCCGACCTCGGCGCTCGACCCCGAGATGGTCCAGGAAGTCCTGGACGTTATGATCGAGCTCGCGCAGGAGGATATCACCATGATCTGCGTGACGCACGAGATGGGCTTTGCGCGCCAGGTGGCCGACCGCGTCATCTTTATGGAGGACGGCCGCATCCTGGAGGAGGGCACACCCGAGCACTTCTTCGATAACCCCGAGAACCCGCGCTGCCGCGAGTTTCTGTCCAAGATTCTGCACTAGGCGCGGTGATGGACATGACGGATATGACGAGGGCGGCCGTGTCGCGCCGCCACTTTTTGCAGCTGGCGAGCGCCGGTATGCTCGCGCTGACGGGGACCGCGCTTACCGGTTGCGGCAACTCCACCGGCGGCGAGGACTCCGACAAGGGGTCTAAGCTTGCGGCCATCAAGTCGCGTGGCCATCTGAATGCCGGCGTTAAGAAGGACGTTCCCGGCTACGGCTATTACGACACCGCCAAGGGCCGCTTTGAGGGCATGGAGGTCGATTTGTGCTACCAGATCGCCGCTGCCGTCTTTGGCGTGAGCTACAAGGAGGCCCGTGCCCAGGAGCTTGTCGAGTTTACTGACGTAACGCCCAAGACGCGCGGCCCGCTGATCGATAACGGCCAGCTCGACGTGGTCGCGGCGACCTACACCATCACCGACGAGCGCAAGAAGAGCTGGGATTTCTCGACGCCGTACCGCACCGACTACGTGGGACTCATGGTCAAGAAGCGTTCGGGCTTTACCTCGATTGAGGACCTGGACGGCAAAGTCATTGGCGTGAGCCAGGGTGCAACCACGCAGGGCCTGATCGAGCAGATGATCAAGGACAACGGCTTTAGCTGCAAGCCCGAGTTTAGGGCCTTTAGCGGCTACCCCATCATTAAGAGTTCGCTCGATGCCGGCAATATCGACGTCTTTGCCATGGACCGCTCCACGCTGGCTGGATACATGAACGAGACCGTCGAGCTGCTGCAACCCGAGGTCAAGTTTGGCGAGCAGGGCTACGGCGTGGCGACCAAGAAGGGCTGTGATCTTTCGGCCGTGGTCGATCAGGTGATATGCGATCGCCTGGCCGACGGCTGGCTCGACCAAGAGGTTAAGACCTGGGGTCTTGTATAGGCGCATCGTCCAAGGAAGGAATCAAATGCTCGAAGGATTGTTTGACGCCGACCGCTGGTCGACGACATTCCAAAACATGGGGCCCTTCTGGGAGGGCTTTGGCGTGACGATGCAGGTGGTCGTTGCCGGCCTGCTGCTGTCGCTGGTGTTGGGCACGCTGCTTGGCGTGTTCTCTACCACTCGTTCTCGCGTTCTGCGCGCCATAAGCCGCGTGTACGTGGAGTTTTACCAGAACACCCCGCTGCCCGTGCAGGTGCTCTTTATGTACATGGCCGGTCCGCAGTTTTTGCAGGCCATAACCGGTGCCGACCAGCCGGTGCGTATCGCGCCGTTTGTACTGGGCTTCTTGGGCGTGGGCCTGTATCACGCTGCCTACATTTCGGAGGTCATCCGTACCGGTATCGAGGCCGTTCCGCGTGGCCAGATGGAGGCGGCCCAGAGCCAGGGCTTCACCCGTGCGCAGGCATACTGGTACATCGTGCTGCCCCAGACGTTCAAGATCATTCTGCCGCCGCTGTGTAACCAGGCACTCAACCTGGTCAAAAACACGTCGGTGCTGGCGCTTGTGGCCGGCGGCGACCTTATGTACCGTTCCGACAACTTTGTGAGTCTGTACGGTTACCTGCAGGGATACATCGTCTGCTGCCTTATGTATTTCATCATCTGCTTTCCGCTCGCCATGCTGGTGCAGTGGCTCGAGCGCCGCTCCAAGGAGCGCCCGCGCGGCGTGAGCCTGGCCGAGCTGGGGCTCGACAACGTAGAGGAGGCCTAGCGCATGGAAATCTTCAACGCGACCAACCTGCTCTACATTTGGGGCGGCTTTGTTAAGACAATCGAGATCTCGGCGCTGTCGATCTTTTCCTCGCTCATCTTTGGCACGGTGCTGGCGCTCGTTAAAAGCTACGCGCCCCGTCCATTCCGTATTTTGGTGAGCGCCTATATCGAGCTGTTCCGTTGCACGCCAAACTTGCTGTGGATCCTGTTCATCTACTTTACGGTGCAGGGTTTGGACATTGTGATTTCGACCATCGCCTTTACGCTGTTTACCAGCGCTGTTATGGCCGAGATTGTGCGTGGCGGCCTCAACTCGATTCCGCGCGGCCAGTTTGAGGCGGCGCAGAGCCAGGGCTTTGGCTTCTTTGCCACCATGCGCTATATCATTCTGCCGCAGACGTTTAAGACGATCATTCCGGCGCTGTTTAGTCAGTGCACGACCGTCATCAAGGACAGCTCGTATCTTTCGGGCATTAA
The DNA here is from genome assembly GCF_052121575.1 of Collinsella sp. LCP19S3_C9. Taxonomy (NCBI): domain Bacteria; kingdom Bacillati; phylum Actinomycetota; class Coriobacteriia; order Coriobacteriales; family Coriobacteriaceae; genus Collinsella; species Collinsella sp. LCP19S3_C9. Next base: position 28,439 of record NZ_JBQKDZ010000007.1, on the reverse strand, counting down.
CGTGGCCGAGCTCATGTACACGGCAAACGTCGTGATGGCCCACGCGATCGACCTGTCGCAGGTGCTTATGCTCTACGGCCTGGTGTTTGCGATGTACTTTGTGCTCAACTTTGGTATCTCGCTGCTGGTGAGGGCATATCAGCGTCGCATTGTGGCCGCATAGTCCTGCTTCCCCAAGCACGGCACCTTGCCCCTCAATCGTCGCTTGCGTACATTTAGTACGCGGCGCTCCTCTTTCGGGGCAATCTGCCGCACTTGGGAAACCAGGACGAAGGTGGGGGCAAAATGAATGTGACAAAGGGACTGTCCCTTTGTCACATAGAGAAAGGAATCGAGATGAGCGATCTGGAGAACAAGAAGAATCCTGTGGTCATTACCATCGCGCGCGACTTTGGCGCCGAGGGCCACGAGATTGGCCGCATGCTTGCCAACGAGTTGGGAATTCCGCTGTACGATAACGAGCTGCTGGTGCGTGCGTCGATACGCGCGGGTGAGTCGCTCGATAAGATGGCCGCCTACGACGAGCGTCTGGCCGTGGAGAACATGGCGTTTCTGCCCGACCGCTACGACGCGCGTTCGTACTCGGACAAGTTGTTCCAAAAGATGAGTCAGGTGATTTTGGATCTGGGCGAGACCGAGAGCTGCATTATCGAGGGTCGCCTGTCCGATTACCTGCTGCGTAACAACCCTAATCACATTGCCGTGTTGGTGACCGCACCCTTTGAGGACCGCGTCGAGATCGTGCGCAAGAAGCGTGGGCTCAACAAAAAGAAGGGCGCCAAGCTGGTCAAGCAGCAGCAGAAGGCACGCGAGGCGTTCTATAAGCGCTACAGCGCCGGAAAGTGGAAGATGACGAGCGGCAAGGATATCGTCGTCAACCGCGCCAAGCTGGGCCGCGAGGGCTGCAAAGACGTCATAGCCGCTGCCTACCGCTACAAGGTGGCTCAGCTCGAAGGCTAGCCGACCAAAAGCCATCACAAAGGGACAGGCACCTTTGTGGTGATCGGGCGGCTGGCATAGAAAAAAGTCCCCGCCGGGCGTGTGCCCGACGGGGACTTTGCCGTTTGGTGGTTAGCGCTGTAGGTGACTACTCACCCAGCAGGCTCTTGGTGATCGAAGCGGCGGCCTTCTTGCCGGCGCCCATCGCCAGAATGACCGTAGCGGCACCGGTGACGATGTCGCCGCCGGCCCAGATGCGGGGATCGGTGGTCTGGCCGGTCTCCTCATCGGCAACGATGTAGCCCCACTTGTTGAGCTCCATCTTGCCGCCGATCTTGGCAGCGAAGGGGTTGGCGTTGGTGCCGATAGCCGAGATCGCGACGTCGCAGGGAATCTCCTCGATGGCGCCCTCGATAGGCACCGGGCGACGACGGCCGGACTCGTCAGGCTCGCCGAGCTCCATCTTCTGGACCTTGACGGCGCACACGGAGCCGTCCTCGCCAGCGACAAACTCGAGCGGGGAGACGAGCGGCAGAACCTCGACGCCCTCGGCCTTGGCATGGTGCAGCTCGGCGCGGCGGCAGGGCATCTCGTCCTCGGTACGACGGTAGGCGATGATGGCGTGCTCGGCGCCCAGGCGCTTGGCGGTACGGACGGCGTCCATAGCCACGTTGCCGCCGCCAAAGACGACGACGTTCTTGCCATGCTTGGTGGGGGTGTCGTACTCGGGGAACTTGTTGGCCTTCATCAGGTTCACGCGGGTGAGGTACTCGTTAGCGAAGAAGACGTTGGGCAGGTTCTCGCCGGGGACGTTGAGGAACTTGGGCAGGCCAGCGCCGGTCGCCACGTAGATGGCGTCGAAGCCCTGCTCGAACAGCTCATCGGCCGTGGCCATGTTGCCCACGACGGAGTTGTACTCAAACTTGACGCCCATGTTCTCAAGGCCGTCAATCTCGCGCTTGACGACCGCCTTGGGCAGACGGAACTCGGGGATGCCGTAGACCAGCACGCCGCCGCCGGTGAAGAAGGCCTCAAAGACGGTAACGTCAAAGCCGTTGCGGGCGAGCTCACCGGCGCAGGTGATGCCGGACGGGCCGGAGCCGACGACGGCGACCTTCTTGCCGTTCTTGGGAGCCATCTTGGGCGTGGAGGCGAGCTCGGGGCGGTCACCCAGGAAGCGCTCGAGCTGGCCGATGGCCACGGGCTCGGACTTCTTACCACGGATGCACTTGCCCTCGCACTGGTTCTCCTGCGGGCAGACGCGACCGCAGATGGCGGGAAGCATGGAGTCCTCGCGGATGGTATCGAGGGCGCCGCCAAAGTCCTTCTCGCGGATCTGCTCGATAAAGCGGGGGATGTTGATGTTGACGGGGCAGCCCTCAACACAGAACGGCTTCTTGCAGTTGAGGCAGCGCTCGGCCTCGGCCAGCGCCATCTCCTCGGTGAAGCCCTTGTCGACGGGGCGGAAGTCGCAGGCGCGCTCGGCGGCCGGCTCCTCGTTATCGGGGGTGCGGGGCGACTTCATATCGGCAACGAAACGACCGTTAACTAGTGGCATGCGCAGCTCTTTTCCTCATAGGCCTTGAGGGACTCGCCCTCTTCGGAACGGTAAGCGGCCTGGCGGGCACGAAGGTCATCCCAGTCGACCAGGGTGGCATCGAAGTCGGGGCCGTCGACGCAAGCAAACTTGGTCACGCCACCCACCTCGACGCGGCAGCAGCCGCACATACCGGTGCCGTCAACCATGATGGGGTTGAGCGACGCGGTGATGGGGGTGTCGTACTTCTGGGCGGTGAGGGTCGAGAACTTCATCATCGGAACGGGGCCGACGCAGAAGACCTGGCTCACGGCCTTGTCCTGCAGCAGGCGCTCCAGCGGAGCGGTGACAACGCCCTGCTCGCCGTAGGAACCGTCGTCGGTGGTGATGTGGATGTGGTCCTCGTCGAGGAGCTCGCGGAACTGGTCCTCCATGAGCAGGAGGTCCTTGGTGCGAGCGCCCATGATGGCGTGCACCTCGTGGCCGGTCTCGACCAGGTGCTTGGCGACCGGGAAGGCAATTGCCAGGCCGACGCCGCCGCCAATGACGGCGCAGGGGCCCTCGGCCATCTCGGTGGGAACGCCCAGCGGGCCCACGACGTCGCGCAGCGACTCGCCGGCCTCGTAGGTGGAAAGCATCTCGGTGGTCTTGCCGATCACCATGAAGATGAACTCGACCCAGCCCTCGTCACCGTTCCAGCCGGCCAGGGTAAACGGGACACGCTCGCCCGTCTCGTTGGCGCGAACCATGAGGAACTGTCCAGCGTGCGCATGCTTGGCGATTGCAGGCGCCTCGATGCGGAACTTGAACACCTTCTCCGAGAACTGCGTCTTCTCCAGGATCTTATACATAGAACCCCTCTCTTGTTAGGGCAACCGAACCGTGCCTCCACGGAAATGGACGGCAGCCCGAATATAACCGTACGCGCACAGGCGTTGTGCAGACATACGGTGTAAATTATACCCTCATGGGCATGTTGCTTACGTGTATCTTTGGCAGGCGGGAAAAGTGATCTAGCACAAAGAGGCAGGTTTATTTTGGCGGGTTTTATCAGATAAAACGACAAAAGGGGCCGGCCTTGCACATCGGTGAGGCCGGCCCCTTTTGGGGTGTTGGGTATGTATGTCGGCACAGGGTTTATTGCGATGCGGCCGCTGCGGCGTTTTCGCATATAAAACCTGCCAAAATAAACATCCCTTTTTGGTAGGTTTTAGTGCTTGCCGTTGGCAGAGGCGGAGCCGTTGACGTGGTCGCGGGCATAGATTACGCCGTGCACAATCGCCAGGCCGGCGGCGTCGGCGGCGCGGGCGCAGGTGTCCTGGAAGTCCTCGGCCTCGCGGGCGCGCAGCTGCTTGAGCACGTAGTCGGCGACAGCCATCTTGCCGGGAGGGTTGCCGATGCCAGTGCGGATGCGGCTAAAGTCGCGGCTGCCCATCTTGTCGATGATGGAACGCAGGCCGTTGTGGCCGGCGTGGCCGCCGCCCACCTTGACGCGCACGTCGCCGGCGGGAATGTCGAGCTCATCGTGGATTACGAGCAGCTCCTCGGCCTTGATTTTGTACTCGCGGCAAAGCTTGGAGATGGGGCCGCCCGAGGTGTTCATGTACGACTGCGGCTTGACCAGCACAATCTGGCGCTTGCCGTCCTCTTCCTCTGGATCGTTGATGTTGATGAGCGCGACCTCGGCGCCGGCCTGGTTTTTCCAGTACGTGACGCCGGCCTGACGCGCCAGCTCGTCGATCGCCTTAAAGCCTGCGTTGTGGCGGGTCTCGGCATACTCATCGCCAGGGTTGCCAAGTCCGGCAACCATGCGAATCTTAAGCGGCTGTGCAGCTGCCATGTGCTTCCTTTCATCGATTTGTCGCCTGCTATGGTGAGCGACCCCGTTGCTGCTGTCAAATGGAGGGTGATTGAGGCCGCATGAGGGCGTTTGGACAGTCGTCAGAAGCCGGGATGGACAGTTAGTTCAGATTTGTATAAACCAAGAGATCTTTGACTGCCAAAATCGGGGCCACGGAACTGTCACGGCGCTTTGGGGAGCACAATTTGTGCTATTTCAGATCTTTTGAGTCTTCAAATGAGGTGATTGGCGCCGGGATGGCGGCAAACTACCTCGAAATGAGCCGTCTGTTTATACAAATCTGAACTAACTGTCCAGCCATGCTCGGTAACACTGGGTAAAAGTCTTTTAGACCGGCGCGAGGCCGATTCCGGCCCGCAGGGCGTTGAGCCAGGCGGCCTGACGCTTGCGATAACCCTTGATGCGGTAGCGGAATCGAACTCCCGCAAGTCGATGCATCGTCTGGGCGAAGGCTTCGAGTGCAACAAGGTCCTTCATTTGGTCACGATTGATAACCAGGACGTGGATACCCATGGCCTTAAGGCCATTGTTGCGATTGCCATCGTGGATGCGAGCGTTTTGAAGCTCATGTCCAATTCCGTTGTATTCGTTGTCGACTCCGGCGGCTGGGCAATATAAGTCGCAGATGGCGTAGGGGATGCCCGAGGACATGTTGACCGCAAGGGTGTCGAAATCGACTCGATAGTTGAGCAGCAGGCCTCCCATGGGCAGGCTGCAACACCCGAATCCGCCAAAGCGCATGGGTGCGCCCAGGACGGCGAACATCAATGATTCCGCTGGGGATGCGGATCCGGCCCGGGCGAGTTTGATAGCTGTGCGAAACGAGGCGTAGGAACTACTTTTGGCAAACCGTGCGACCGCCTCGAGCTCTTCGATGGTTGTGGCGGGCTCGCATTTGTAGTGCGCCTGTTCGTAGCGGGTTTCGGCTTGCTTTTCGGGTGTCGGTTGGTCGCCCTGGCAATCGAGATCGTCCATCGTTTCGAAGCTGTTGGCCTCGGGCCACGTGTCGTCGTAGGCGATGGGGTAAGTTGCTTCGGGCGGAAGTGAGTAGGTCCCGAGCAGTTCCATGAGAAGCATCAAGGTTTTGGCAACCGATTCATTTTTGGAACAAAGCATGGCCGTCATGGCGGGAGACGTTGCGTAGATGTCGGCTTCGATGTGCATGATCGCGCCCTGGGGGAGAGGGGCGGTGATGGTGTGCTGGAGGAGCCGTCCGTCGGGCCGTCTGTTGCTGCCGCTCGCAACAAAGAGGTCTAGACGCTCGGAGTCGTCTTCGCTCCAGGCGTCAAGTATTGCAAGGGCCGCAAAGTCTATGGCGTCCTTGTTGGGAACGCAACCTACGAGGGCTTGTGTCTGTTGCTCGTCATCGATGTCGTCCCAGGGAAGGGCGGAGTACGCCCGTCGAGCGCGGCGAATTGCGCGGAGGGCGGAGAGGTGTGAAATTACGGTTGTCATAGCTATAAGGTACTAAGCCGTTGGCGAAATGATATGGCCGTGCCGTTCTTTTCGCTCAAAGGGGCGTCGCGCGCCGCGGGCGGTAACGACATCATACGGAATGCCTTGGAAAAGTGGAGAATGGAGTGATGGGTTGGCCTTGGAGGCATCTACTGAGATGGGTGCTGGACAGATAGTTCAGATTTGTACAAGGTGACCGGGGTGTATTGCCGTTGTTGAAGGACTCGGTGGGCAAAATGGGGCCAATGGCATGGTGAAGAGATCCATAGGTGGAGGAATCGAGTGGAATTATGCCGGCAAGAGAGCTTTCGACACATTAAATGGCCCAAACGAATGCCAAATTAATACAAATCTGAACTAACTGTCCAAGGCGGGTTGTCGAGGGGCAGAAAAAAGGGTCGGAAGTGAGCTTCCGACCCTTCAAAAACACCAAAGATGATGCGATGCGCGCTGGATTACAGCGCGAAGTCGCCGCCGACGAGCGTGGAGACGGGCTCCTCGTGGTAAACGGCAGAGATGGCCTCGGCGAACTCCTCGGCGACCGAGATGGTCTTGATCTTGCCGCCAACCTCGACGGGGATGGCATCGGTGACGAGGCACTCGACGATGGGGGCGTCGTTCAGGCGCTCGATGGCCGGGCCCGAGAAGATGCCGTGGGTGGCGCACACGTAGATGTCGCCGGCACCCATGGCCTTGAGCTCCTTGACGTTGGCGCACAGGGTGCCAGCGGTGTCGATCATGTCGTCATTGATGATGCAGGTCTTGCCCTTGATGTCACCGATGATGCCCATGACCTCGGCGGCGTTGTGGCGCGGACGGCCCTTGTGGGCGATGGCGAGGCTGCAGCCGAGCATGTCGGAGAGCTTCTTGGCAGCTTTGGCGCGACCCACGTCGGGGGAGACGACAACCAGGTTGTCGGTGTCGAAGTGCATGTCGTTGTAGTACTGGCCAAACAGCGGCAGTGCAGACAGGTGGTTAACCGGGATATCGAAGAAACCCTGAATCTGGCCCTGATGCAGGTCGAGGGTGATGATGCGGTTGACGCCAGCGCGCTCGAGCAGGTTGGCGACGAGGCGGGCGGTGATGGGCTCGCGCGGGCCGGCCTTGCGGTCCTGGCGGGCATAGCCGTAGTGGGTGATGACGGCGGTGATGGAGCGGGCGGATGCGCGCTTGGCAGCGTCGGTGGCGATGAGCAGCTCCATGAGCATGTCGTTGACGTTGCCGCCGGCCACGGACTGAATCAGGAAGACGTCGGCGCCGCGGACGGTCTCGTCGTAGCGGGCGTAAATCTCACCGTTGGCGAACTGCTTTAGCGTAAGGCCCGAAAGCTCGACCCCAAGGTACTCAGCGATCTTCTGAGCGAGGGGACGGTTGGAGGAACCGGAATACACGCGGATGGACTTGCGCATATTCTCCGACTTCTCGGGATCATTAATCGGCATTACCCTTCTCCTTTATATATCGAATGCCATATAGATGCCTTGTTGCATTGTAACCGCGTGGCGGGGTTTATCGGGTCTTGATAACGTCTTTACCGTCAACGGACACGAACCGACCACTCATCCGGTCGCGCAGGTCAGCATAGAAAAAGGAGCCATCCCCATGGGAACAGCTCCTTAGATGCTTGGTAAAACGTTATACCTCGTCGTCCTCGTGCAGACGGCGGCGATAATCGGCGGCCCAGCCCTCAATATTTACCTGACGGGCGCGGCCCAGGCCGAGTGCGTCAGCCGGGACCGGCTCGGTGATGACGGAGCCGGCGGCCACGAGTGCGCCGTCGCCGATCTGGGCAGGCGCGACCATCATGGTATCGGAACCGATGAAGGCATCCTTGCCGATGACGGTCTTGTGCTTGTGCACGCCGTCGTAGTTGCAGGTGATGGAGCCCGCGCCCACGTTGACGCCGGAACCCATGGTGGTGTCGCCGATGTAGGACAGGTGCGGCACCTTGGAGCCCTCGCCGATCGTGGACTTCTTGATCTCCACGTGTGTGCCGGCCTTGGAGCCATCGAGCATGTGGGTGCCCGGGCGCAGGTAGGCGCGCGGGCCGCAGTCGACGCCGTTCTCGATGACAGCCTCGATGGCGATAGTCTCATCGATGGTGCAGCCGCTGCCAACGGTGGTGTCGGTGAGGCGGCTGTTGGGGCCGAGCTGGCACTCCTCACCCACGGTGACGTGGCCGATCAGGTGCGTCTGCGGCCACACGACGGTGTCGCGGCCGATGACGGCGTCGGGGCCGATCCAGGCCTGCGTGGGGTCGATGAAGGTAACGCCCTCGGCCATCCAGTGCTCGTTGATGCGGTCGCGCGCGATAGCGGTGAGTTGCGCGAGCTGGATCCGGCTGTTGACGCCCAGGCCGTCGCGGTAGTCGTCGCAGTGGAAGATGGAGACTGCCTGGCCGTGGCCCTTGAGAATCTCGAGCATGTCGGGCAGGTAGTACTCGGACTGCGCGTTGTCGTTGCCGATCTCGCTGATGTGGGCGGCGAGCTGCGCGCCGTCGAAGGCGTAGCAGCCGGCGTTGCACTCGAGCAACGTGGCGGCCTGCTCGGGCGTGCAGTCCTTCTGCTCGATGATGCGCTCGATCTGACCGTCGGCGCCCAGCTTGATGCGGCCGTAGCCAAAGGGATCGGGCGGGGTCATGGTCATGACGGTGCAGGCGAGCTCGCCGCCGGCGACGGTCTGCGCGAACTTGGCGACGGTGTCGGCGGTGATGAGCGGCAGGTCGCCGTTGAGCACGACGACGGGGCCTTGCGTGATGCCGCATGCCTCGAGCGCGACCTTTACGGCGTGGCCGGTGCCCAGGCGCTCGGTCTGTTCGACGCACTCGACCTTGGTGGCGCTGTTGGCGTAGGCGCCGTCGATAAGGGCGCGCATCTCGTCGGCGTGGCTGCCGATGACGACCACGACGCGGCTGCAGCCGGCCTTGATGGTGGCGTCGACGATCCACTGGACCATGGGCTTGCCCAGGATCTTGTGCGAAACCTTGCAGTGGTTCGACTTCATGCGGGTGCCCTCGCCGGCGGCGAGGATAATTGCGGTTGCGTCCATGTGATCTCCTGTTACGTTATAGAGACGTGTGTTTGGAAACGATACACGGCGCAATATGATACCGCAGGCATATGATGAGCGCGTAACGATTGGCGCATGGCGGCCGATGTCGGTGCCGCCGGCGTGACTTTTGCGCTGGTTGTGCATGGCGGCGGCACTGCGGCGTTGGCGTTTGAGCGAGGGGATGGGGGTGTCCGTGGATATTATGCGAGAGGAATCGGGCAACGAACCCGTCGCGGCATTCTCGATGTCGCATCCGGCGGTGCCGGCGCTCTACATGGTGCTGACGCTGGGGCTCACCATGTTCTCGATGCAACCGGTGCTGCTTGCGCTGTCGCTTGCGGGCGGGCTGGCGTATGGGTTTGCGACGCGCGGCGTCGCACGCACGTTGGGGGCGCTTCGCTGGCAGCTGCCGGTGATTTTGATTATCGCGGTGCTCAACCCGTTATTTAGCGCTTCGGGCTCGACGGAACTGTTCCGTATTGGCATGCGCGCGGTGTATCTGGAGAGCATGGTATACGGCCTGTGCATGGGCGGGCTGTTTGTGGCGAGCGTGCTGTGGTTTGAGGCCGCGGCGTCCATGCTTAGCTACGACAGGGTGCTTGCGCTTTTGGGTAACACCGCGCCGGTGATCGCGCTCATGATCTCGATGTGTATGCGGCTTATCCCGCAGTTTTTGCGTCGCGGTCGCACGGTGCTGGCGGTGCAGGATGCGATTGATGTGCCGGGCCGCGCGCCGGCCGACCCCGTGCGTTCGCGCCTACGGGCATCGAGCGTGTTGATGGGCTGGGGCATGGAAGATTCGCTGGAGCGTGCGGACGCCATGCGCTCCCGTGGGTGGGGCGCCGCGGCGCGTCGCACGACGTACGCGCGGTATCGGCTGGCGCGCGGCGACGTTGCCGCGCTGGTTGGGCTTGCGCTGTTTGGCGTGGCCACGGCGGCAGTGGCGTGGACCGCGACGATGCAGTATTCGTTTTACCCGCAGCTTTCGGTGCCGGCGCCGTGGCCTGGCTATGTTGTATACGCGACCTGGATGGCGCTGCCCTGCGTGGTGCATGCGATTGACGAGAAGAGGTTTGGCTGATGGCTCGGTTGGACGGGAGCATCATGGCGGACGCGGTGTGCGGCTCGGATATGCCGGCGATTGAAGTGCGGGGCCTGCGCTTTGCCTACCCCGGGGCCGAAGTGCCGGTGTTCGAGGGGCTCGATTGGCGTGTTCCCCAAGGGACGTTTGCGTTGCTTGTCGGTGGTACCGGGTCGGGCAAGTCGACATTACTCTCGTTGCTCAAGCCCGAGATTTCGCCGGCGGGCGAATGCTCCGGCGAGCTGCGCATGCTGGGCGAAAGCGTTGCCGACATGGACGTTCGCGCGTCCGCGGAGCGCGTGGGCTATGTGTTTCAGGACCCCGAGAACCAGATTGTGTGCGAAACCGTGTGGCACGAGATGGCGTTTGGCCTGGAAAACTTAGGCATGTCGCGCGACGAGATGCGCCGTCGCGTGGCCGAGACCAGTTATTTCTTTGGTGTGGAGGATTGGCTCCACCGCGATACCGATACGCTTTCGGGCGGACGCAAGCAGCTGCTGTCGCTGGCAGCCGTGCTGGCGTTGCGCCCTCGCGTGCTGCTGCTCGACGAGCCCACGTCCCAACTGGATCCCGTTGCCGAGAAAAATTTTCTGCATGCGCTGTTTCGCGTGAATCGCGAGCTGGGCTGCACGGTTGTTGTGGCAACGCACCAGCCGCGCCCGATGCTTGAATACGCGACGTGCGCGTATCGGATTGAGGGCGGGCGCGTATGCGAGGTCGCCGATATCGCCTCCTTGGGGCATCGCGAAGAGCTGTTTTCTGGCGAGGTGCCAGGGTGGGGTGGCTCGTGGCGTGCAAAAAACGGAGTTTTCAGCAGCGCCAGTGGCCGGCCGGGCTATTTGGACCCGCGCGTGGGCGCTCCGGGCGCAAAAAAAAGACCGAAATCGGACAAATCGGCTGAATTTGAGGCGCAAATCCTGTCGCAAGACGACTCGGGGGCGCCGTCGTGCGCCGGTGGATGCCGAATACTCCCAAAAATGCACGCTGGGTCGGCTACCACCCTGGCAGGGGGCTGGTTTCGCTACGATCGAGCGTCCGCCTGGGTGCTGCGCGGGCTCGATGCGTCGTTTTCGGCAGGCGCGGTGCATGCTGTTGTGGGCGGTAACGGCTGCGGTAAGTCGACAATGCTTTCGGTGCTGGCCAAGACGGTCAAGTTGCAGCGTGGGCATATGGAGCGCGGGGCGGCTTCGGCGGCACTGCTGCCTCAGAATCCCAAGGCGCTGCTGGTTGCCGAGACGGTGCGCGAGGAGCTGATGGAATGGGCTTCGACCTGCGGATATGACGAGGCTATGGCGCGAGAGCGCGCGACGAGTCTGGGATTGTCCGGCTTGGATGGGCGCCATCCGTACGATCTTTCGGGCGGGCAGCGCCAGCTGCTTGCGTTGGCAAAGCTGCTGTTGATCGGCCCCGAGCTGCTATTGCTCGATGAGCCCACCAAGGGTCTGGACCTGGCCAGCCGTCGCATCATCGCCCGCGCCCTGCGCGACCATGCGGAGGCCGGCGGTACCGTCATCATGGCAACGCACGATCTGGATTTTGCCGAGCAGGTTACCGATGACATTGCCATGATGTTCGACGGTGAGATTGCCTGCATGGAGCCGCCCGCCGACTTTTTTGCCGACAATGTGTTTTATAGGGCGTGATGGGATGGCGGATTATCGCGTCTTGCGCATACTCGCAAAACTGGAGATCCCACTGCTGCTGGCGGTGCCAGCGGTAATGGCCGCGGCGTTGCTGGCAGGCGTTGAGCAGGCGGCGCTTGCCATGCTTGTCGTGGTGGCGCTGGTGCTCGCGCTGTTCTTTGCGGGCTACGAGGCGTCGCGACCGGGCCTGCGCCAGATTATGCCCACGCTGGTTCTGGCGGCGTTGGCCGCGGCGGGGCGTATCTTGTTTGGCCCCATTCCCGACTTTAAACCCGTGAGCGCCATCGCCATTATCGCCGGGGCGACGCTCGGTCGCCGCAATGGTTTTATGGTTGGTGCGCTGGCGACGCTGACCAGTAATTTCTTTTTTGGGCAGGGCATGTGGACACCGTGGCAGATGTATGCCTGGGGTCTGGTCGGCTATGTTGGCGGCGCGCTGGCGCATGCGGGTGCGTTCGACCGTGCCGATGGAACCGTGCGCATGCCGGCGCTGATGGCGTACGGCTTTGCGTCGGGCCTGCTCTATGGAGCCGTGATTAACGCCTACGACATCATCGGTTTTGTGCAACCGCTCACGTGGGCGGGCGCCGTGGCGCGTCTTGCCACGGCGGTACCGTTCGATATCACACACGGCCTTGCGACCTGCGTGTTCTTGGCCGCTCTCTACAAACCTTGGTGTCGTCGCATTAACCGTGTCGTCGTGAAATACGGGCTGTAGTGGCGGTTGCGCCGGGGCGAGAATCAATACTGTCGAAGTGCCATTTTAAAACTATGCCGGTTTACGGGGCTAGATTGGCACAGGCAGACCATACCGGCTTTTTTCGAAAATAGACGAGCCGTCTACCTGCGGTTTTATTTTGCTTGAATTGCGTTTGGTTGGGGATTTGCGATTCAGCCCCGTAAACCGGCATAGTTTTAAAATGGCCGGCTGATATGATGGGCGTCGTGGTCCTCAGAGAGCCAAATCGATCCGTTTTCTTCCGCCCCCAGACGTCCCCAGGGAATCAGTTGACGGCGCTTGCCACGAAACTGGCCCATCTACTACGTTTAGCTTGATACCCCCGACCATGACCGCGCTTTATGAAAAACCGCAGGCTTTCTACCTGCGGTTTTCTTTTTGCGTTGTTCGCCGTGGTTGAGGGTAGTGGCTTAAACGTAGTAGATGGGGCAGTTTCGTGGCGGGTGTGCCGCGTGGATTCCCTCGCGAGGTGAACATGATCCGTTTTGCTTCGTCCCCGAGGGGTCGGCTGGTGCTAGAGCTCTAGGGTGAGGGTGACGGGGCAGTGGTCGCTGCCAAAGATGTCGCCGCGGATGCCGGTGTCGCGCACGTTGCCGGCGATGGCGTCGCTCACCAGGAAGTAATCGATGCGCCAGCCCGCGTTGTTCTTGCGGGCATTAAAGCGGTAGCTCCACCAGCTGTAGACGCCCTCGACGTCGGGATTTGCCGCGCGCCAGGTATCGGTAAACCCGGCGTCGAGCAGCTCGGTAAACTTGCCGCGCTCCTCGTCCGAAAAGCCTGCGTTGCCGCGGTTGGACTTGGGGTTCTTAAGGTCGATCTCCTCGTGCGCGACGTTAAAGTCGCCGCAGGTCACCACGGGCTTGCCGGTCTCGCGCTCGAGTCCCGCCAAAAAGCCGCGATAGGCATCGTCCCAGGCCATGCGCACATCGATGCGCGCGAGCTCATTTTGGGCGTTGGGCGTATAGACGTCCACAAACCAAAACTTGTCGAACTCGAGCGCGCAGACGCGGCCCTCGGTCGCGGCCTGCGCCACGAGCTCGGCTGCCGCGCCCTCGCCGGCGTAAGGCAGTAGCGCATCGGCGCGCAGCACGCGCAGCGGTTCCTGGCGGCTAAAGACCGCAGTGCCCGAATAGCCTTTACGCTCGGCGTAGCTCCAGGTTTGGTGATAACCGGGCAGGTCGATATCGGCCTGGCCCTCCTGCAGCTTGGTCTCTTGCAGCGCCAGGATATCGACATTGAGCTCCTGTGCGATCTGGATAAAGCTCGGGTCCTTTTTGAGCACGGCGCGCAGACCGTTGACGTTCCACGAGGCGAAAGTGTAAGTCTGAGGCATGGTGTCCTTTCGACGGGGTTTGCAGGCTTAAGATTAGCGCAAAAGGGGCGGTGGTGGGCTCCGCGCGTGCTGACTCAAAGGCTGCATGCTGGGATGTCGCCCGACGCTGCCCGACCCACAAGGACGGAGGACTCATATGACGCAGGCGATATCGGATCCCAAGCGGGCCTCCGCCGCACTGGCGGAGCTGTTTGGTACTCACAAGCGTGTGGTCTTCTTTGGCGGCGCCGGTGTTTCCACGGCGAGTGGCATTCCCGATTTCCGCAGCGTGGACGGCCTATATCACCAACAGTTTGCCTACCCGCCCGAGACCATGCTCTCGCATAGCTTTTACGAGGCGCATCCGGCCGAGTTCTTCGACTTCTACCGCACCAAGATGATCTCGCTTGGCGCCAAGCCCAACCGCTGCCACACCAAGCTGGCCGAGCTGGAGCGTGCCGGCAAACTAAATGCCGTGGTGACGCAAAATATCGACGGTCTGCATCAGATGGCAGGCTCGCAGCGCGTGTTCGAGCTGCACGGATCGGTCCATCGCAACATTTGCCAGTCGTGCGGCGCGGTCTATAGCGCCGAGTGGATTTGCGCCCGCGGGCACGAGGACGCCGCGGGTGTGCCCGTGTGCCCCGCGTGCGGCGGGCGCATTAAGCCCGATGTGGTGCTCTACGAGGAGCCGCTCGACGAGCATGTGCTGACCGACGCCGTTGCCGCCATTGCCGCGGCCGATGCCCTCATTGTGGGCGGGACCTCGCTCGTGGTGTATCCGGCGGCGGGCCTTACGCGATACTTTACCGGCGATACGCTGGCCATATGCAATCTTGCTCCCACCGATCAGGATGCAAATGCCGACCTGCTGATTTCTTGCGACATCGCTGCCGCGTTTGCGTTCTAGCCCGCGCGCGCGGATACAATAGAAAGACTAATTGCAAAGCGACCCCGCCGCCTGCGCCCGAGCGTGGCGGCGCGGGCATTTTAGGAGGATGTTCATGGCGAACGACAGCAAGACATGGCGGTGCGGAAAGTACGAGCTCAGCTTTGACCGTCCGCGCATCATGGGCGTCCTCAACGTGACGCCCGATTCGTTTAGCGACGGCGGGGAGCATTTCGACCCGGATGCCGCCATCGAGTACGGCTTGGCGATGCTCGATGCCGGCGCCGACATCATCGACGTGGGCGGCGAGTCCACGCGCCCGGGTTTTACCCCGGTCAACCCCGATGAGGAGGCTCGCCGCGTGCTGCCCGTTGTGCGTGCGTTGGCCAAAGAGGGCGCCATCGTCTCGATCGACACACGTCACGTGGCGGTTGCCAAGGCGGCCGTGCGCTGCGGCGCCTCGATTGTCAACGACGTGACGGGATTCACCGACCCCAAGATGGTCGAGTTTGTCGCGACGAGCACCTGCGGCGTCATCGTGATGCACGCCGGCGAGGTCGCCGCGCCTGCCCGCACGCATGCAACGGTGCAGCTCGATACCTCTGCCGCGGCGTTTGTTGCCGAGAAGGCGCGCGAGGCGGCTGCCGAGGCCGCGCGCGAGGCCGAGAAGCCCGCTCGCCGTCGTCGCGGCAAGCTGCTGGGCGAGCCCAAGACGGAGGCCAAACTGCCGGGTGGCGTGGTGCAGCCCTCGCTGCCGTTTGGCGATCCGGAGCCAGCGCCCGAGCCAACGGGCGAGCAGAAGCAGGAGACGCCGGCCGCCGAGCAGGCTACCCCTGCCGCCGAGGCCGCCGCGACCCCTGAGCCCGCGCCGGAGCCCAGCGATCACTTGGCCGCCATGATGCGCCGCAGCGCCCGCCGCGAGGAGGCTTATGTGCCCACCTCGCAGCTCCGCCGCTTTACCCTGCCCGATTCGGCGCCCATCATGCGCCGCGTCATGGGCTTTCTGTCCGATCAGGCACGCGCGCTCATCCACGCCGGCGTGTCACGCGACCGTATCTGCATCGATCCGGGTCCGGGTTTTGGCAAGACGGCCAACGAAGACATCGTCATCCAGCGCGAGACCGCCAAGATGGCGTCGCTGGGCTATCCGCTCATGTGCGCCGTGTCGCGCAAGCGCTTTGTGGGCGCCGTCTCGGGCGTGACCGAGGCCGCCGAGCGCGATGCCGCCACATTTGGCGTGTGCCTGGGCGCTATCCAGGCCGGTGCCAACATCGTGCGCGTGCACGATGTCACCGGCTTTGCGCAGTTCCTGAACGGCTACTGGGCTGTTGCCAAGCCGCAGCCGCGTCGCGCGTTTGTGGCCGTGGGCTCCAACCTGGGGCATCGTTGCGACAACATCCGCGCCGCGCGCGACATGATCGCCGAGATTCCGCTCACCTGTGTGTCCAACTGCTCGCGCATCTACGAGAGCGAGCCGGCCTACGAGACGCGCCAGGACGCGTTTGCCAACGCTGTCATCGAGATCAAGACCGAGCTGGCGCCGCTGGTGCTGCTCGACGAGCTTATGAAGATCGAGGCCGAGCTGGGGCGCGACCGATCCAAGAAGGCCAAGGTCAACGGCCCACGCACCATCGATCTGGACCTGCTGTGGATGGATGGCGAGACCCATGGCGGCAAAAAGCTGCGCCTGCCGCATCCGCTCATTGGCGAACGCGACTTTGTGCTGGTGCCGCTCGAGGACCTGATGCACGACCCGGCGCGGTTCTTCCGCTACAACGGCGTCGAGGTCAAGGAGCCCGAGGATCGCGTGGGCCATATCGTGGGCGAATTGGGGCGTATGTAGATGATCGAGATGAATGCTGTTGCCGCCGGTACCGAGCTCGACGCGGCACGTGACGCGGGCCGCGAGGGCGTGTCCGCGGGCTGGTGTGCTTGGAGCGTGGGCGAGGCGTCGTTGACGTTTTCGCTGGTCGTGCGCCCGGATGTGAATATGCACGCCTTCCATGGCCTGCCGTTTGTGGCGGCGATGGGCATGATGGACGCGCTCGCGGGAACGGAATCGACGCCGGGGCTGGGCCTTGTCGGCAAGGTGGGCATTCAGTGGCCGAGCGATATTGTGTGCGGCGCGCCCGCGTTTGAGACGTCGTTTGCACGCGTCGCCGTCAACGGTGGCGCCGGTGCCGCGGGTATGTTCGGTGCCGTGACGGTGGATATTGAGCGCGCGGCGCTGGGCGAACTTGGCTTGGATGTGACCGATGAAGCGCTGGTCGAAGCGCTGACTACCGCCGTGCTGGCCCGCGTGGACGCCTGGGCGGTTGTCGCCAACACGCCGCAGGGCGCCGCCGGCCCGCTGGCTCCCGTGCTGGGCGAGTACTTCGACATGGTGCCGCTGCTGGGCCGCCAGGTTGCGGCGGTGTCGCCCAACGGCTTGCCGCTTGCGGTTGGTGTGTTTGCGGGCCTGGACATCTGGGGTCGCGCGACCATCAAGACCGATGCCGGCGAGCAGGAGTTTCCGCCCGAGGCCGTACGGATTCGCGGGCTGTAACGCGAGATGTCCGCGCTCAAAGATAATGATGACAACAAGACCCTCCTCGGCCTCTGCCGGGGAGGGTCTTTGCGCGACTACAGGGTGGCATCGCGGCCCTATTCCTCAAAACTGAAAAATTTTCGTTTTTGAGGAATAGGATTAAGGCAGCTCGGCCTTTCGCGAGGTATATTCGCTATAGAGCCTATTCCTCAAAACTGAAAAATTTTCGTTTTTGAGGAATAGAGATAAAAGACCGCGAGGAGGCCCCGATGAAACTCATCAATAGAGCGTCATATATGGACACGTTGACGAGTCTTATTGGCGTGCCGGATATCAAGGTCATCACGGGCATCCGCCGCAGCGGTAAATCAAAATTGATCGAGGCCCTCCGCGATTACGTGGAGGCAAATCTGCCTAATTCGAATGTCATCCATATCAACTACAACCTCGATGAGTTCGAGAACCTGCTCGAGTATCACGCGTTGCTCGCTTATGTAAAAGATCATCGGGTGCCCGGCAAACAAAACTTTCTGCTTATCGATGAGGTTCAGATGTGCGAAGGTTTTGAGCGTGCGATCAACAGCCTTCACGCATCCGAGCAGTATGACATCTTCATTACCGGATCGAATGCCTTTTTGCTGTCGAGCGATCTGTCGACGCTCTTTACGGGGCGCACGTTCGAGATCGAGGTTTTCCCATTCTCGTTTGAGGAGTATCGTCTCTATGGCGACGAGGGCGAGGTCGACCGTGACTTCGATGAGTACGCGAGAACCGGCGGTATGTCTGGCTCTTACCCTTATCCACTGCAGGAGCAGCGCTATCAATATCTCTCCAACGTCTTTAAGACGCTCATTGTGAGAGATATCGTGCAGCGGCATAACGTGAGAAACGAATCGGCGCTGCTGCGCATTGCCGATTACATGATGGACAACGTTTCCAACATTACGTCGGCACGCAACATTACCGATGCATTAAATGCGGATGGGCTAAAGATTACGAACAAGACGGTCGGTGCGTACATGGGGTACCTGTGCGATGCGTTTGCCTTCTATAAAGTTCGTCGATATGACATTCGCGGCAAGAAATACCTTAAGAGCGGCGAGAAGTATTACCTGGCAGACCACGCGTTCAAATACGCGCTGCTCGGTACACGTGATATGGATTGGGGGCGCGTATACGAGAACATAGTGGCAATCGAGCTGCTGCGCCGCGGATACGAGGTATACGTCGGCGTGCTCTATAAAAAGGAAATAGACTTTGTAGCAATCAAGCGAAGCGAGAAGCTCTACATTCAGGTGAGCGACGACATCAGCTCGGATAAGACATTTGAACGCGAGATTTCGCCACTGCTGAGCATTGGCGATGCGTATCCCAAGATGATTCTCGCCCGCACGCATCACGAGGCCACGGATCGCGACGGAGTGCAGATCGTGGACCTGGCGAGGTGGCTGTGCGGCGAGGCTTAGCGTGCTTCGAGCCTATTCCTCAAAACTGAAAATTATTCGTTTTTGAGGAATAGAAAGGCTTTGAGCCTCTTAGAAAGCCATTGGGCTGCCTTTCCGGTGCGAGATTTGTGTCCGCGCCGTGCGAAATAATAGTTTATGTCCTAACGATGGGAGCAGACTATGGCTGACAAAGCAAATTCGGCGTGTCCACAGGCATGGAGGGTTGCAAAATCCCTATCCGAGAAAATACTCGCTCAAGGCAAGAACGGGGTTTGGTCGCCTGCGTGCGTCGCGAGCTTGTTGACGATTGTACGAAAGGGTGCCTTGGGCGCCACATGTCGGGAGCTCGACATGCTCCTGGGCGATGGCGACATGTTTAGCGAGCGTGATCCCTTCGGCATCGAGCTGGAGCGGAACTGGGGCTATGACGGTTATGATGCGAGCACGGCAACGGCGGCTTGGCTTTCCAGGTCCGCGAGCCCATCGGAGGCGTTTCTGCACGAGTGCGACAAATGCAGCGTGCATGTTTCAATCGATGACTTGGCCGATCCGCGCGTTAGCCAACGGGTGACCGATTGGGTAGCCGAACAAACTCACGGCCTGTTGTCGCCAAGCATCGAGTTATCACCAGTGGCTCTTGCCTGTCTTGTGAGCGCGCTTTACATGAAGGATGCATGGGCGGATCCGTTTGACGGCGAATCGACCAAAGTTGAGACCTTCCATGCAAAGAACGGCGATGTTCAAGCAGCGTTTATGCGTGGCAAGCGCGATTGTGCGGTGATCGTCGAGAGCGGCAGGGTTGCCTTCTTGTTGCCGCTCAGCTCCGATGCCGGCGTGTGTTTTGTTCTTCCGAGCGGCGAGGATGATCATGTTGATGACGCGCTTGGGCTATTCGAGCGTCTGTCCCAAGGCGAGGGAGAATGGGAGCCCGTCGACCTGGGGATTCCTCGCTTTGAATGCGAGTCGACGCTCTCGGACGTCTGCTCGCTGCTAAAGGCCGCCGGCGTCTCTACGGCAACTGCGATGGAGCTTACACCTATGGTGGGGGTAGGGGGGACTTCAACGCAGATTGTCCATGGCGCGAAGTTCGCTGTCGATGAGAACGGCGTAGAGGCCGGCGCGTACACGGTGATGGTCGCTGTCGCGGGCCTTCCGCCGGAGAACCCGCCAGAGCCGCGCAAGATAACGCTTGACAGGCCTTTCTATGCAGCGCTCGTGTCTCGCACCGGCGTACCGCTCTTTGTGGCAAGCGTCGCGCTGCCGTCGGTGGACGTGCAAGAAAGGTGAGGTTGAGGTTTGCGAAGGGGGGCTGCTATGCCAAGGGTTGCCAACGTACTCTTTCCAGCTGACTATTCTGTTTTAATGAAACGCAGTCGCTTGATCTGGCTCACGGAGGGGTTGGAGAACTAGAGTCACCTAGTCCGTGCGTCAGAGAAACCGAGGGGTTAAGACAGTGCTCACGCTTGGCTCCGGTCCCTGTCTTACCCCAGCTCCTGCATGCGGCGGTAGATTTCGCAGATACCCTTAATGGTGAGCTGTCCATCGACCACGTCGAAGGCATCGGTCGAATCGGCGACGATGCCGGCGAGGCCTCCCGTGGCGATAACGGTGGCATCCTCGCGGCCCAGCTCGCGCTTCATGCGCGCGACCAGGCCTTCGGCCATAGCGGCGGTGCCCACCACGGCGCCGACCTTGATGCACTCCTCGGTATCGCGGCCGATGGCGTGCTCGGGCGCCTCGAGCGGCACGCTGGCGAGCTTGGCGGCGCGGGCGGCAAGTGCATCCATGGAGATGCGGATGCCCGGCGCGATCGCTCCGCCAATGTAATAGCCGTCCTCATCGATGACGTCGATATTGGTTGCGGTGCCAAAGTCCACCACGATTGCCGGCGCGCCGTAGAAAGTCTCAGCCGCAACGGCGTTGGCGACGCGATCGGCACCTACGGCCCGGGGACGCGCCGCGCGCAGCTTGGTTACGGCGGCCGTCTGCGGCCCAATGACGATGACGTCTGCGGCAATGCGGTCGGCCACGGCATGCCATTCGCGCGAGAGCTGCGGCACCACGCCCGCAAAGGCGATAGCGTCGACCGCGTCGAGCGAAAGGCCGTACATCTTAAAAAAACCCATCAGGCGCACATGGATCTCATCTGCGGTATAGGAGCGGTCGGTGGGCATGCGCCACGACTGCACCAGCTCGTCTCCGTCAAACAGGCCCATGGCCGTCTGCGTGTTTCCCATATCGATAGCGAGCAGCATGTCTACTCCCGGTTTCGGCATAAAAGGACGCGCACCATTGTATACGTGCTGTCGACGGCGCTCGGCTGCGATTCGTTTACGGTGATATGGGCTGAGGGGTTTTAAATATGAAGGAATTATGCTCTACGAGAGTTTCCTTGCCGTCCACCGAACTCCCGAGTAATATTCTTTCTTGCGCACATGAGGCGCCCAGACATTGCGGGGTGGAGCAGTCTGGTAGCTCGCCGGGCTCATAACCCGGAGGTCGTAGGTTCAAATCCTGCCCCCGCGACCAAGAACTTGCAGCTCGGAAGCAAAATTGCTTCCGAGCTTTTTCTTTATCGGGTTACCTTGCGGGTGAATTGCGGGTGAATCCTGAGTCAATTTATTATGTGAAACAGATAAACCATTGATAATCGCGGGCCGGTCGGCTTGATTTATCGACCGATAAACTCCAATTGGGAGGAGTTCCGGCGGTCCTTAGCTAAAATAGTGACGTCTGAATAACAACAAGGGAGTCGCTATATGAAGACCGTCTACGATGCCCTTGATTCTATCGTCAATGGGTCGGCAACGACCAAGGAGAAGGGCGACAAGTACGAGGCGGCCTGCATTTACTATCTCAAGAACGACTCCTTCAACGCGCTGTTCTTTTCCTGCGTCGGGACGATAGCCCGGGCACTCGAATGGGATAACAGTTTGTTTTAAGGGAAAGGAAGCCGTATGGCGAAAAAGGGATATATCTTCTGGGACAGCGAGACGGCGAATCCCCAGCAGAGGATATGCCAGGTCGCCTACATCCTCACGGATCTTGAGGGAAACTGCGTGGGCGACCCGGTTTGCCGGGTGATCAATCCTGAGAGCGAGATTGGCTGGTGGAGCAGGTCCCATCTGGAAATCGATTGGGACTCACTGGACGACATGCCGACCTTTGCCCGCTTCTGGGAGGATGCCGGTCTGGCGGATTTACTGCGAGACTACATCCTGGTCGCGCATAACGCCAACGGCGCCGACATCCACCACATCAAGAAGAGTCTGGCTGTCTACGACATCGAAATGCCCGAGGTCGAAGTGATCGATACGATGCTGGTGGCGAAGCAGAAGGGTCTGCCGGGAGCGCTCATCGACCTCTGCGAGCATTACGGCGTGCGTCTTGATAACCACCACGATGCGGCGAGCGATGCCGAGGCGTGCCTTGGGATCTTCCATGGGCTGGTCGGCGAGTTCGGTGCGCTCGAGCCTGCCGTTTGGGCTCCGAATGCTTCCTCCCATCATGGCCGCAAGCGTGTTTTCACGGGCTTGGGACTGGTGAACGGGTCGCAGGAAACCATCGAAGAGGTTTTGGCGAAAGCCGAGGATGCGGGCCACAGGGGCGATCCGGGCGAAATCACTGATCCGGTCGGACTCAAGGTGAAGGTATCCGGCGTCACTCCGGGCTACAATCGCGATGAGATCCTTGCCGCACTTAAGGAATGCGGGATGAAGGCGACCGATGGCAAGCCCGCGCAGAGCACGAAGTACCTCGCAATAGGCGACAACGCGGGACGAAGCAAGCTCGACGCGGTTTTCAACGGCAACACGCAGGCGAAAATCGTCACGACGGGCGAGTTGCTTGAGGTTATGAACCGATTTGGCAAGGCGGAATAGAGGGGAAGGCTCGATATGGCCGTCAATTTGAAAACCGTAAAAGACACGGTGAATCTTGCGGCAGGGGTTTTGGCCGCTGCCGCCGGGGTTGTCGATGGGGCAAAGCAGCTCGGTTTCGATGTCGATGGAGCCGTGAAAAGCGCTGCCGACGGGGCAACCAACGGCGCACGCGTTGTTGCCGACGGCATCGGCAAGGGATTTGGCGCGGCGGCGGAAGGCGTCGGCGCGGCAGCCGGCGCGTTGGGGGATGCCACGAAGGCGTTTCAGGACTCAAGAGCCGCAGCGGAGGCTCGCAAGAAGATCGATGCCGCGAGGCAATCAATATTTGAAGGCGCGTCGACGGTGATGCCCCTGCACGAGTTCATCTGCCGGCAGGGCAAAGCCTCCGAGGCTGCGTTCAACGGCTACGATATGCCCGGCTGCTATCTCATCGCGACATACCGCAAGCATGACCACGATAAGAACTTCAGCGACTATCTCGGAATATACGTGGGGTCAAGTGAGCGTATGGCGGACGATATCGCGTCCATACCTACGCGATTGGGCGATCCGGATGTCTACGCTGACTACAAGTACCGGCAAAACATTTTGCTATTCGTGTATCCGTGCGAGCTGAAGGACGTCGACGAACGTCGTGGGCTCCTGCTGCGTTCGTTTGACGGCGAGAGGCTCTACAACGGCACTGGATTATCGGTCGAGAGGGTGGCGGATGAAGACCTATAACCTGGACACCATCCAGAAGGTCCCCTTGCGCGAGGTGTGGCCGCATGAGGCCCACGACTTCACCAAGTGGCTGGCCGATGAACAGAACCTCGCAACCCTCGGGATGGCGGTCGGAATCGAGCTCGAGCTCATAGAGACGGAGTCCTCGGTCGGATCCTTCAACGTGGACATCTACGCGCAGGAGTCCGGTACGGGCCGCAAGGTGATTATCGAGAACCAGCTCGAGGACACCAACCACGACCACCTCGGCAAGGTGATTACATATGCCGCCGGCAAGGACGCCGAGGTCGTCATCTGGGTCGTGGCGCGCGCCCGCGACGAGCACCGCCAGGCAATCGAGTGGCTCAACCAGCACACCGACAGCGACTTCGGGTTCTTCCTGGTCGAGGTCGAGCTCTGGAGGATCGGGGACTCCCTGCCCGCCCCGCGCTTCAACGTGGTCGAGCAGCCGAACGAGTGGACCAAGACCGTGAGGCTCTCCGAGGGGTTCAGCGAGACCGAGAAGGTCAAGCTGGCGTACTGGACGGCCTACCGCGAGGTGGCGGACGCCCATCCGGAGTTCCTCAAGGAGTTCAGCCCGCAGAAGCCCAGCAAGGACCATTGGTCGACGCTTCGCCTGGGGGTCTCGGCATACCATCTCGCCCTGCTCATCGATACGCACAAAGGCCGCACGGGCATCGAGCTGTACGTGGACGACGACAAGGAGATCGGGCACCGCGCCATCGCCAACAGCGGGATCTTCGAGGAGCGCCTCGGGCTGACGGCGGCACCCTTCGATGCGAAAAAGGCCTCGGGACTACGCTTCTACAAGGCGGGCCATCCCATCAAGGGCCACCAGGACGCATGGCCGGGGTACATCGAGGAACAGCTCGGATGGGCCATCGAGATGAAAAAGGTAATCGCGGAGATCGAGCTCTAAAAACGCCCCGGCAGTAATTGCTGAACTGCCTCCCATTTCTTGGACACGAGAAATGGGAGGCTTTTTATGCGTGTCGACTTGAGGATGAAGCACGACATCGAGGCCAGGAAGGCGCCGTTCGGCCTCTTCGAGGTCTCCGACAACCCTTCCCAGCGCCATGCAGTAATGCGCGAAGACCGGGTCCTCCTTGCCTGATTGGTCCTCGCAGCAAAAGAGCATCGACTCATGAAGGCAGGCGAGCTCGTAAATGATGTCTTCGAGTCCCATGTGACTCCTTTCAAAAAGTAAATAGGGCCTTAAATGGCATCGATGTTGGGCGCGGACGCCGCACTAAAGATCTCGGCGAGCGGGGCCTAAGATGACGGCGGGGTTTATAGGTATCGGTTCTATGGGTCATGAATCGATATCGCGGCCCTTTGCTGATCTTTGCAGCGACGGGCGTTCATGCGACTTGTCGATTGTGGGCCGCCGCGGTGCCGTTGGCCGATCACTGGGCGATAAAGATCATCAACGTCTGATAATGAACATCGACTATCTGTTGCAGCGGTTGTCGACGTGGGGTGAATGTCAGTGGAGTTTTTTCGGTACGGCCAGTGGAGTGACCAATCGGTATCCCAGGCTGCGTTGAATGGATACTGTGGTACGGATGGTCGACTGTTCGTCAAAGGCCGTGATGGTGCATATACCGCCTATGGAATCAGGCGTGGTGTTGGGGCGTTCAATGGGGTGGGGACCCTTGAGCTGCCGTTTCCGGATGGCAGGGTCATTTCGGTCGCAAATACGGAACGCGTTGTTATAACTTGGGACAAGAGCAAAAAAGGCTTCAATCGCCAATTTGCCTTCCTCGGATCGCAAGACTGCGACGTTGCCCCCGATATCGACGAGATGCCGTCGCTTCACTTTTATGTGCAAGTCCGACCATGCTCTCAATATCAATCGGATGGAGCCTCGAAATTGCTTTGCTTCGATGGGGCGGAGCTTACTGAGACCATCGAGGGCGTCGAGGGCCCGATTAGGAACGCCGCTGACGGCGCGGTCGGTTTTTCGATCGTTGACGGAGAACTATGGTCACATTATGTCCGCAATACAGACGGGACGCTAGATCTGGTCGGTGTAAGCCATGGGGCTTTTTGGGAATGCGAAATGAGAAGAAACGAAACCCTATTTGATCTAAGAGACAAAATGACCGCCGAGGCAATTGAAGATGGGCGCATTCGTCTCTATTTCAGCAAGGGAAACGATATGCCGTCGAGAGTCGCGGTCGAATATTTGAAGGAGCATTACGATCCCGTTCCGGTGGAAAACACCTTTAAGGACGACGAGACGGAAAACTATTCAATCGATGTTGATATTGACGACGTTGATCTCATCTCATTCATGCATCTTAAAGGCATGGCAAGGCCCTATTCGATTTACGATATTCCCATTGATGAATACCTTCTCTATGCGCCGGGGAAAGAGGAGACCGAGTACTTCTTTCTTGGTAGTTCTGCCATGGCGTTCCATCAAGCGGTGCTCGAAAACGCTCTCGCTGTATCGGAGTTTTCCACAATTGCCGACCTTCAGTGGGCGCTCGAAGGTCTTCGGAATAGATCGAGGCTTGTTCAGGGAATGGCCCTTGGCAAGTTGTTCGACCGGCTCGTTCCTGGCAGTAAATTAAACGCAAGGGGTGAGTTTGTTTGTCCTAAACTCGCCAACGGAAAACCAGATCTGTCCTTTCTCAGCGAGCAACAAAAACGAGTGCGTTCGCTATACAATGCCCAGAAAACAAAGATGGCGGAATCTGGTCGGCTCAATATCAAGTGGAAGGGCGAAT
Source organism: Collinsella sp. LCP19S3_C9 (assembly GCF_052121575.1). Taxonomy (NCBI): domain Bacteria; kingdom Bacillati; phylum Actinomycetota; class Coriobacteriia; order Coriobacteriales; family Coriobacteriaceae; genus Collinsella; species Collinsella sp. LCP19S3_C9. The sequence goes on along the minus strand of NZ_JBQKDZ010000007.1, from coordinate 2,621 downwards.
ACCAGATGTTCAGGATCGCGAAGAGCCTGTATCGCGATGCTGTGTTTCAGTATCACGAGGACTGGCTTGGTCGCCAAAGCTTGGATGTTTACATTCCCCGGCTTAACCTTGGAATTGAATATCAGGGAATTCAGCACTATGAGCCAGTTGAATTCTTTGGCGGCGAGGATGGACTTCGCAGCAGAAAAGAACTCGACCAAAGAAAGAGAGCGAAATGCGCAGATAGGGGGGTCAAGTTGCTTGAATGGCGCCACGACGAGGTCCTTACAAAGAAGAGGCTTGAAGATGCCATAGGAGTGATTTGCAAAAACGCCTAATCCTGCCGGAAGCCTCGGCCCGATAGCTCAATTGGATGGTGAGGCGTTTCATGCGGCTCTGCCGTGCGCATCGAGCGAAGATTCGAAGAAGAAAAGTGCCTAACGAAGAAATAGAGTAGAAAAATACGAGCAATGGCGCCAAACATCTGCAAATAAAACCGCAGGTAAACACCCATGTATAATATAAGCGACAGCCTCCAACGGGCTCATAACCCGGAGGTCGTAGGTTCAAATCCTGCCCCCGCGACCAAGACTTTTAGCAGCTCAGAGGCATTGTTCTCTGAGCTGTTTTTCTTTGGATAAATAGCACGGCGAGCTAGTTGCTGCGCGGGCATTTTGATCCCCCGTGTCAATCTCTGCGCCTTGGAGGTCGTTGGTTCGAATCCGGCCTCCGCGATTAAAACTCCGGGTCAGGCGCAGGAAAGCCTGGCAGCGCGAATAAACGAAAAATACCATCATGCCGAGATGATCGGCATGATGGTACATCTTGGAAGTGATCTCGAGCGTTATCTTTAGGGAGGGTTCGAGATCACTTCCGCTTTCTTTAAATGACGAGCTGAGCGTTACGCAAGATTATTGAATAATTACATTTTCAGTAGTATAAGATGCCTGTGCGTATCGCTGAGCATTGGCAAACTGCGAAGTAGCAAGGCCATACATAATCGCAGCCTGCTCCTTATCGCCTTTCGCATTGGCGCAATCAGCCATAGTGGTGTAATTGCATCCCGTGTGCACCGCCTCAGCAGCCTTATTGTAATACTCCATGGACTCGTCATCCACTGAGCCATTCTTATACAATTCAGCTCCTGCATTTCTTACCGCAATACGCGCGTCGACTTCTGCGCTCTTATTAGTGGCCTGCATGTTCTTTCCGAGAGTAAGCCTGTAGTAATTAGCTGTACCATAGGGAACGTCTGAACGGAATTTCTCGTCATGACCTCTCAAGACATACATTTCCTGATCAGTTGCATCAAAAATTGTCCTGAAAATTGTCTTGAATTCTATGTCATCGCCTTCTGGAGAGTGGAACTGATAGAAACCACCGAAGTCCCAATTTTCCTCACTCCATTTGCCCTCGTCATAGTAACGAATGCTTCCGAGTCCGTTCGCGAGCGTGAGTGGGGTAACGCTGCCGCTCTCGTCTTGCATAACCTTTTCTAGAGTATTGGCTCTTGGCACGCTATCCGGATATGCCTCATATGAATCATTCATCCAGAGCTCATCCTTGAAATGATTCGCTGCAATTAGATAGTCCGTCTCACCGTAGTCACCGGCTTTGCGCACTACATATGCATTATCTTTTTGCTCGATGAGATACGCATTTCCCTTGTTGTCGGAAACGTTGATGTTACCCGTGTGAATCCACTCAGTTTTCGTAAGCATTTTGACTGCTTCGTCTGCCGTATCGCACTTTGTGGCTGTGTACCAATAAGCAAACAAAGTATCGAGGAAGGTGCCTTCCCTATCGATTGTCTTAGCATCATCGCTTGGCGATGCCGTAGGCCCTCCGGCATAGGTAATAATAAGGCCCTTAGAGTTCATGAATGCATTTCCCTGCAATCCACCTGATGCAATGACTGCATTGCCATGTTTCGGATAAGAAACCATGCTCGAGAACATTGCGGCGGGTGTTGTGCTGACTGCATCAAGATTAGCGGCTCCAAGATGATGACCATCCTGAGTCATATTTCCCCAAGCAGATACATTCATACATGTTTTTGAACGCTCTGGATCATTTGAGCTCTCTGGATCAAAATGCATCATGAGGTCATAGTTAAGAACAGATGAGCCCATAACTGCAACTACTGCATCTTCCTTTGAGACTCCTGCCCCCTCAGCTACTCCCGACAAGAAATTAAATACAGATGGATCATCCTCCTCATAATGTTTCAGAATCTTACCCATGGCTTCGTTATATGCGGCATCGTCTGCCTCTGCATAAATTGAAGCCATTACAGCTGTCCAGTTACTTTCTAACTGATCCTTTTGCTGTAAGCCATACTGCTTTCCCTTCAATAGTACGTCATATAATACCAGTTGCAGCGTCCGCATCATTCGCTATGAACATTGCCGCCGTGCCCAGTAGCCTTCAGGCGTCCCGAAGGCCGGTGCGTCGCCGCTGACGGGCACGATGCGCTTTTTCACGAGTCTAAAGATGCATAATCTACGGACTTTTCTTTCTCTTGTCATACTTCTCTCCGTTAGACCAGCGTTGACGTAATAATGTCCCGTCCCCGCCCTAAGATGAATGTCGCCAAACATCAACATCGAAGAGACGGGGACGGGATGCTGGACATCATACTC
>NZ_JBQKDZ010000006.1:0-120949 GCF_052121575.1 Collinsella sp. LCP19S3_C9 | reverse complement strand
CGCCCGGTCCCGTTCCGAACCCGGAAGCTAAGCCCCATCGCGCCGAGAGTACTGCGGGGCCAGCCCGTGGGAGGCCAGGGCGCCGCTGACCGGTGGACGGCACCGAGCCGTGCGCTTGGACTGAGAAGGGGGAGGCCTCGCGGCCTCCCCCTTTTTTCGTTTGGGCGTTGTAAACTTAAAGCCCCTACGGCTTAATTGTCTTTTCTATTTGAAGAAAATAAAACGAATGACCAGCGCGATTGCCGCGATGGCAATGATCAGGAGCGCGATTTGGAGCCGGTGCTGTTTGCGTCGTCTGCTAGACGATATAAATATCGATTTTCCTTGCTTCGGCGTCTCTAAATAGCGGGCAGAATGCGTTAGGGTCTGCTTAGGACGAGGCTCTCTTCGTTGTTGCTTAGCGGGTGTTTGGGCCTGCTCCTGGTTGTATGCGCTGTTTTTGGATAAGGGGGCATCTTTGAGATACGCCGATTCGCTCGGTGCGACGCCCATGTGTTTGCGACCTGATTGAGATTCTTCAAGGGTTTGATAACGATTGCGAGTTACATATTCAGGCTCTGTATCGTCAATAGGCTCTTGGGAAATATGGGGACGATGGTAGCGTATGGTCTGCGGATAGGTTGATTTATCGTTCTGCATCTGATCATACGAATTGTCGGAGGCTTGATCGTCCATGATGCCCTTAGGTTGTCATTAATATTGTGTATACGCTCATTGTAAGCCCCAGCTTTGTTTAGCTAGGGCACATTTGGTATTTAAGGCACGGTTCAAAGAACCTTGACCTCATTAAATCTTAGTCATATAGACTTAGATATGCTTATAGATAGAGACTCAAAAAACTTTATATCAAAATGTATATATAAGAAATGGATGGGCATATATTAAAGCGTCAAAAGAAGTCCCTGCCACCTAGAAGATGGCTCGGCAGTCCCTTAAAGGAGTGGTAGTCATGGCAAGCATGGTTCCTTATCGTTCGGTTTTTGGTGTTCGTCCCTCTGCTAGCTCGTTGTTCGATCTGTTTGATGATATGACCGATCTGGCAAACAACTCGATCGCCTCCAAGGCGTTTCCCGTTGATGTTGAGGACAAGGGCGACGGTTACGAGGTTAAGGCCTTTTTGACCGGCGTTGCAAAGGACGACATCGACGTTGAGCTCAATGAGGGTCGTCTTTCCATTAGCGTGAATGTTGAGGAGAGCGAAGAGAACAAGGACAAGAACTACCTGCAGAAGGAGTTTTGCTCTTACAGCGCGACGCGCGGTGTGTACCTGAAGGATGCTTCGAGCGAGGGCCTTTCTGCAAAGTATGCTGACGGCATCCTTACCGTTACGGTTCCTAAGATTGTCGAAAAGAAGAACGTTACGAAGATTTTCATCGACTAACGTTATCGGCCATTAACATCGGTGCCTGAGCTAAGGGGGCTGGGAAGCGATTCCCGGCCCCCTTTTCTATTTGAGACAGCCTACTGAATATTTGAGACGGCCTACTGAATGGTCATGGGCCGATATTGCCCGGCGGGACGTATTGTGAGTTTATGTGGCCCCTCAACGCGGGTGGCGGTGCTACCAAGCTCGTTGTCGAGTGTTGCCCCAAGTGAGCTTGCGTAGCTTTTGACGGTAAGGCTTGGGCGATTGTTGTCTTGGCTAATGTGCATCGCGATAAGCTGCTCGGTGCGATCGGTTACCAGCGCGCGTGCGGCATCGGCGGCCTGATCGTTGGAGAGATGCCCTTTTGCAGACAGGATGCGCTCCTGAAGAAAGCGAGGATAGTCTCCTTGACGCAGCATGGCTACATCGTGGTTGCTTTCGAGCGCGAGAATGCGACAGTCCTTGAGCGTATCGATGGCATGCTTCGACAACTCGCCGGTGTCGGTGGCAAAGCCAACCGAATCACCCTGGGCATCAAAACGGTAGCCGACAGGATTGACGACGTCGTGCGATGTCGAATACGTTTGAATGCGGACCCCGGCAATAGAGAGGGCGTCACCTGGGTCGAATTCCTCAACAGACAGATGTGCAAGGCTTTCCTTTGATGCGAGCGTGCCCCTGCTGGTAAAGACCGGTCCGTTCCAATGTTTGCACCAGACCTCAAGCCCCTTAATGTGGTCGCTGTGCTCATGGGTGACAACAAGGGCGGACACGTCGTCTGCCGAAAGGCCGAGCTCAGCCATGCGTTTGAGTGTTTCGCGGCGGGACAGTCCGTCATCGACCATAATGAGCCCCTGCGGGCCCTCGATGAGTGCGCAGTTGCCTTTAGAGCCGCTGCCGAGGATATGAAGGTGCAGGCGAGACATAAGATTCCAAAGGATACAATGAGTGCTGACGAATAGAGGAGGAAGCGAATGCCAACGGTATCACAGCATTACGGACACCATGCCGTACCCGGGGCAGTCGATGAGACCCGGACGAGGCAGCAGGCTGCTCCTGTGGTGCTCATGGTATCAGGCGGTGCGGACTCGACGGCACTGCTTCTTATGGCGTGCACATCAAAGCTGGATATCCAAGATGGACGCGGCGTTGCCCCCATTGCTCGCGAGCGCCTACATGTGCTTCATGTAAACCATCACCTGCGAGGCAAGGCATCCGACGGCGACGAGGCCTTTGTGCGCGAGCTCTGCGCACAATATGGCTTGCCGCTGTGCGTGGAGCACGCCTATTTTGATGGGGAGTCGGGCAATATCGAGGCGGCTGCGCGCGAGGTGCGTTATGCCGCGGCGCGAAGGTATGTTCGCGAGCTTTGTGCCAAGATGGGGGCGCCGAGAACGGCGGCGCGCATCTGCACTGCCCATACCTCTTCAGACCGCGCGGAAACATTTTTGATGAACGCCATTAAGGGGTCGGGCCCTGCTGGGCTCTCGAGCATTCCCCGCCGAAGGAATATTGTGGTACGCCCCTTGCTCGACCTAACTCATGGCGAGCTTGTGGGCTATCTGCAGGTGCATGGTCAGCCGTGGCGCGAGGACGAGACCAACGAAGATATCTCGTATCTGCGAAACTACGTTCGCCACCGGGTAATGCCAGTGCTGGCGCAGCGTAATGCGAGCGTGTGCAAGACGATTGGTGCCGCCTGTGAGATCTTGGGTGATGAGGATGCGTTTCTATCCCAGTTGTCGGCACAGGCGTTTCGAAGCTGCCTGCGCAAAGAGGCAGCGGGCGCGCTGGTGCTTGATGCCAGACGCCTTGCTGCGGCCGAGGTGGTAATCGCACGGCGCATCGTGCGACTGGCGATTAAACGCATCGATCCGGATGCTCGCCCAGAGATGCGCCATGTGGAGCGAGTCCTCTCCTGTGTTGCCGAGGGTGCGGGTTCGGTTACGCTTCCGGCGGGGATTGACGCACGTGTTGAGTTTGGCATGCTGGCGTTTAAGGCGCCGGCGGCTCGTGAGGGCTTGGTTGCGGACTGGATTACCATACCCGGCCGTATGTCGTTGGGCGGGGGACGTATGCTGGTCACAGAAGCGATAGCCGTTGAGCCGGGATGCGATATCGTGCGCCGCGCCCGTGAGTTTGCGGCTGCTGGGGAAGTGGCAGCTTTGGTGGACGCGGCTGCCCTGGGTTTTGCCAACAGCGATAGCGAGCGGATCTTGGCGGGCTTGCGCGGCGAGGTTCCTGCCGAGGGGCGATTGGCGCGCCTGTGGGTGGACGGTCCCGCACCGGGAGACGTGATGTGCCCGTTAGGCATGAGTGGCCGAAGCAAGAAGGTATCCGACTTGTTGTGCGAGGCTCGTATTCCCGTTTCCGAGCGCACCGGCGTGCCCATGGTAAGGACGGCACCGGGGGGTGTCGTGGTGTGGGTCGCCGGAGTTCGCGCGGACGAACGCTTTAAGTGCACGGCGGCGACGCGTGTGGCCTATCTGCTTCGCGTGGTTGACGCGGATTAGCCCCTCGCACCAGTTTTTCTGTGCGGCGTTGACGGTATTCCCGCGCTGATGGTGCACGGGCTGGAAAATATACCCCGTGCGCTGCTAGAATGTGTAGTTCGCGTCCATACGGCGGTGTGTGGGCGATTAAGCACAAGAAAGGGTTGTCATGGCTTCTCAACATCCGGATATCGAGAAGGTTCTGTTTACGCAGGAGGATATCGACGGTATCGTCTCTCGCCTGGGCGAGGAGATTACGCGCGACTACGCGGGTAAGGATTTGGTGCTGATTGCGGTCTTGCGCGGCGCCGTGGTCTTTATGGGCGACCTGATGCGCAAGATCGAGCTGCCGACCAATATCGATTTCATGGCCGTTTCGAGCTATGGCGACGGTGTGAAGTCCTCGGGCATCGTGCGTATCATCAAAGACCTTGATATCGATATCCGCGGTCGTGACGTGCTGATCGTTGAAGACATTCTGGACTCGGGCCTGACGCTCAAGTATCTGATGAAGAACCTTGAGAGCCGCAAGCCCGCTTCTCTGGAGGTCGCCGCCTTCCTGTGGAAGGACGTTGAGGATCGCATCTCGGCCATTACGCCCAAGTATGTTGGAACCCATTGCCCCGATGCCTTTGTGGTGGGCTACGGCCTCGACTATGCCGAGCGCTATCGTAACCTTCCGTATCTGGGCATTTTGAAACCGGAGGTTTATTCGTAAGATGCCCGACGACCGTAACGACTACAATTCCCAGACACCCCGGGACCCTAAGATTCCGGGGATGCCCGGAGGCAAGAAACCCACACGTACGGGCTGGCTGTATTTTCTTTTGGCTTGCGCACTTCTGGGCTACGCCTTCTTTAATATGGGCTCCGGCTTTGCCAGCTCCAGCAATACCGTTAAGCTCGCGACGAGCGAGATGGTGAGCGCCATCAAGCAGGATCGCGTCGAAGATCTGACCTATACGGTTCAGGACGGAAGTGTGACGGGTCATTACTGGAAGGCGAAAAAGGACAAGGGCGACACGAGTGAGCTCAAGAGCTTTTCCTCGACCTATGTCGGCTCCGATTCGCTTGCCGAGCTCATGGCGGAGCATCCCGACACTAAGTACATCGTCAACACCAACGACCCCGATTTTTGGGGCGACTTGGCGATGAGCGTACTGCCGACGATTGCCCTGATCGCCATCATGTTCTACTTTATGCGCCAGATGATGGGCGCCAATAATAGGAACATGCAGTTTGGCAAGACCAACGCCAAGACCAACGAGGCTACGCGTCCCAAGGTCAAGTTCGAAGACGTTGCCGGCGTGGACGAGGCTGTTGAGGAGCTCGAAGAGATTCGCGATTTCTTGAGCGATCCGGACCGTTATCGCAAGCTGGGTGCCAAGATCCCGCGCGGCGTTTTGCTGGTGGGCCCTCCGGGTACCGGTAAGACGCTACTGGCCAAGGCCGTTGCCGGAGAGGCCGGTGTCCCGTTCTTTAGCATCTCGGGCTCTGACTTTGTCGAGATGTTCGTGGGCGTCGGCGCCAGCCGCGTGCGCGACCTCTTTAAGGAGGCCAAGTCTCAGGCTCCGTCGATCATCTTCATTGACGAGATTGATGCCGTGGGACGTCAGCGCGGAGCCGGTCTGGGCGGCGGTCACGACGAGCGCGAGCAGACGCTCAACCAGCTGCTGGTCGAAATGGACGGTTTTGAGGAAAGCGAATCGGTCATCCTGATCGCCGCGACCAACCGCCCCGATATTCTGGATCCGGCATTGCTGCGCCCCGGCCGTTTTGACCGCCAGGTTACGGTCGACCGCCCGGATGTGAAGGGGCGCGAGCAGATCTTGCGCGTGCATGCCGAGAACAAGCCAATGGATGAGGACGTTAAGTTTGAGAAGCTCGCCCAGATGACCGTTGGCTTTACCGGTGCCGATCTGGCAAACCTGCTCAACGAGTCCGCACTGCTTGCCGCTCGCCGTCATCGCTCCGTGATCTCGATGGACGAGGTCGAAGAATCGATGGAGCGCGTGATTGCAGGACCGCAGCGCAAGGGGCGCGTGATGACCGAAGCCGAGCGCACCACGATTGCCTACCACGAGAGCGGTCATGCTCTGGTGGGTCACATCCTGGAGCACTCCGATCCGGTTCACAAGATTTCGATTGTCAGCCGCGGTCAGGCTCTGGGCTATACGCTGCAGCTTCCGCAGGAGGATCACTTCCTCAAGACCAAGAACGAGATGCTCGACGAGCTTGCCGTGTTCTTGGGCGGTCGCGTTGCCGAGGAGCTCATGTGCGATGACATTACATCGGGCGCGAGCAACGATCTGGAGCGCGCGACCAAGATGGCGCGCGAGATGGTTACGCGTTTGGGCATGAGCGAGGAGCTGGGCACGCAAGTGTTTGGCGAGGCGCAGCATCAGGTGTTCCTTGGTCGCGATTATGCCGATCACCAGGATTACTCCGAGGAGACGGCGCGCCGCATCGATATCGAGGTTCAGCGCATCATGCGTGAGGCCCATCGCCGTGCTGTTGAGATTTTGGATGCCCGTCGCGATCAGCTCGATCTGATGGCGAAGGTGCTGCTTGAGCGCGAGACCGTCGAAGGCGACGCCGTGAACGCCCTGCTCGACAACGATTGGGATGCCTACCTTGAGCGCGAGGGCGACATTCTGGCAGCCAAGGAGGAGCGCAACGCCAAGGCGGGCGGCGTGCCGACCAAAAAGCGCACGCCTCGTATGAGCGAGGAGGAGCTGGCAGCTGATGCCGCAGCTTTTGCGCAGGCGGCCATGCAGGAAGATGCCGAAGTCGCATCCGATAGCGCTGACGATGTCGAGGCTGCTGACACAAAAAAGGCCGATGGCGACACCGAGGCCGACGAGTAGTCTTTGTCGTGAGAGCCTCCGCGGGGAAACCTGCGGAGGCTTTTTGAGCGATATGGGGCCATCTGTTGATTGGGGACAGACTTAAATGAGCGTTTTCACGCATTTAAGTCTGTCCCCAATTAACATTGCTGCGGTACTTTGCTTGACTAAAGCGTACAATACCGCCTATGCGAAAGGGGAACAGATGATCAACGAAACCATGTTTGCTCGCGGCGCGGAAAGCTCTATCATCCGCGAGATCTTTAGCTATGGACTTGAACGCAAGGCACAGATCGGTGCGGAGAACGTATTCGATTTTTCGCTGGGCAACCCGAGTGTTCCGGCGCCCGCTGCCGTGGCGGAGTCCATCAAAAAGGCCTTGGAGCTGCCGAGCGACCAACTGCACGGATACACGCCCGCACCAGGCCTGCCGCAATGTCGTGTCGCTGTGGCCGAGTCGCTCAACCGTCGTTTTGGCACGAGCTATGAGGGTAAAGATGTCTTTATGACCGTGGGTGCGGCGGCTTCGCTCACCTGCACGCTCAACGCTGTTACCAATCCCGGTGACGAGGTCATTGTTATCGCCCCGTACTTTCCGGAGTATCGCGTGTGGATTGAGAAGGCCGGCTGTACGTGTGTCGAGGCACCCGCCGATGAAGACACGTTCCAGCTGAGCGTGGGCAACGTGCTCAAGGCGATTACTGATAAGACGGCGGCCGTCATTATCGACTCGCCCAACAACCCGACCGGTGCCGTATATACGCGCGACACGCTGACGCGACTGGCCAATGTTCTGCGCGAGGTCAATGCCAAGCGTGATCCCGAGAATCCGATTATGCTCATCTCGGATGAGCCGTACCGCGAGATCGTGTACGGTGCCGAGGTGCCCTGGGTACCCTCAATCTACGAGAACACCGTCGTGTGCTATTCGTATTCCAAGTCGCTGTCGCTGCCGGGTGAGCGTGTGGGTTGGATTTTGGTTCCCAACACCAATCCGCAGGCTGCTCGCCTTATGCCGGCCGTCGCCGGTGCCGCCCGTACACTGGGTTTTGTGTGCGCACCGGCGCTCTTCCAGCGCGTGATTATCGACTGCATCGATGAGCCGAGTGATGTCGAAGCCTATGCTCGCAACCGAACGGCGCTCACCGACGCATTGGCGGAGTACGGCTACACCTACGTTGAGCCGGACGGCGCTTTCTATCTGTGGGTGAAGGCGCTCGAGCCCGACGCAAACGCTTTTTGCGAGCGTGCAAAGAAGTACGAGTTGCTCGCGGTGCCTTCGGATAGCTTTGGCATGCCGGGTTGGTTCCGCTTGGGTTATTGCGTGAGTTACGAAACGATTATCAATTCGCTACCAGCTTGGAAACAGTTGGCGGACGAGTATCGTTAAAAGCAGAGCGCTCTGCCTACAATGTTTTACGTGAAACGGGGTTTGGTGTTAAACCGGACCCCGTTGTCGTGGACGTTGTGTCTTTGGGATGGAGCGGTTTTACGACTATCGAAGGCTATGCGTACAATGAATATACGCGACGGCCATACCAGATAAGGAGACCTGATGCCCTACCTGCTTTCCTGTGACATTCATACCCATACGATGTTCTCTGCGCATGCATATTCGACCATTGAGGAGAATGTGTACTGGGCGGCAGAGCGTGGCCTGCAGGTGCTTGGATCTGCCGACCATCTGAGCTCTATGGTTACGGCTTGCCCCAATGACCTGCGCAGTTACCAGTTCTTTATCAACCAGGATATATGGCCGCGCATTTGGAGCGGCGTGTTGGTGCTGCGTGGCGCCGAGGCCGATATCGTTTCGCTGGACGGAAGCCTGTTTGGCGAGGACACTCCTGTCACGCTCGATATTGCCGGCGATTCGTACAGCCGTCAGCATTCGCTGTTCGATCGGGTTACGCGTAATTTGGATTATTTGGTTGCAAGCGTGCATAATCCGCAGTTCGCTGAAGGCGCGACGCTGGCCCAGACGACCGAGATGTATATCAATGCTCTGGAGCACCCCAAGGTGTTTATGCTGGGGCATACGGGTCGATCGGGCGTGCCGTTCGATATCGACGAGGTGTTGCTTGCTGCTAAGGCTAAGCATAAGATCATCGAGATCAACAATCACAGTCTTGAGCATGGCGCGGATGCCGAGCATTGGGACGTGTGCCGCAAGATTGCCGAGCGGTGCGCCGAGCTGGGCGTGGGGATTGGCGTCTCGACCGATGCGCACATTGGTATGGCAATTGGTAAGCTCGACCAAGCGCGCAAGATGCTCGACGAGATTCACTTTCCGCTGGATTTGATCGTGACGCGCGACCGCGAGACGCTACTGCGCGAGATGGCGGCAGCCGGCGTGTGTGACCTGCGCAAGAGGATGTAGCGGAGTTCATAAACCAAGTAAGGGGGCGGCCCAGACGGGGCGCCCCCTTCTTGTACCGGTGGATTAGCGGCGCTCGAGGACCGCTACAGTTTCGGTGTGGTCGGTATGGGGGAACATGTCGACGGGCGTGATCTTGAGCAGGCGATAGCCACCGTCGAGGAGCTGGTGCAGGTCACGCTCTTGGGTCACAGGGTTGCAGCTGATATAGGTGATGCGGCGAGGTCTAAGCGCGCAGGCGGCTTCGAGGAACTCGGGGGTAGAGCCGGCACGCGGCGGATCGATGGAAAGGACGGTGACGCGCTCGTTGTTGTCGGCGGCATCTAGGATGTAGTCGGTGGCATCGTCGGCCATAAACCAGGCGCTGCGGGTAAGACCGTTGAGCTCGGCGTTGCGGCGTGCGTCGGCAATGCCCGCCGGGTTGCGCTCCACGCCAAGTAACATGATGCCGATGCCCTTGTTCTGAGCTTCTTTAGCTGCGCAAAGACCGATGGTGCCGCTGCCGCAGTAGGCATCCATGAGAACATCGCCCTGGTGCAGATCCATACCGTCGATAGCGAGCTGGTAGAGCAGCTCGGTCTGCTGCGGGTTGGTCTGGTAGAACGCGGTGGGGGAGATATCGAACTCGCAGCCGAGTAGCTGGTCGCGCATGCATTCAGCGCCATACACGATGTGGGTTTCCTCACCCAGGATGGCGTTGCCAGGGCGTCCGTTGATGTTTTGGGCGACGGTGACGATACGCGGATCGAGTGCGGCGATGGCCTCAAAGAATTCCTGCGCATGCGGCAGGTCGCGCTGGGCGGTAACGAGGGTGATCATGATCTGGTCGGTGCGCCAGCCGCAGCGAACGACGGCATAGCGAAGCAGGCCCAGATGCTTGTCCTCGTTAAAGGCGGGAATGTGCAGGCGCTCGGCCTCACGCGCAATGCCGTTAAGAATCTGACGGGCTCCCGGTGCCTCGACGGGGCATTCGGGAACAGCGACGATTCTGTGCGTGCCGCGCTCAAAAAAGCCGCAGCGGACAGCGCCCCCTTTGCCGGGGGCAAAGGGAGTGGCGGCCTTATGGCGAAAACCACGCGGCGCAGGATATTTGCCCGGGTCGCCCAGAGTAACGTCCATACCGCGAATGGGATCGACGGTTATGCCCTCACGCTCGCAAAGAGCAGCAAAAAGTTCTTCCATGGCAGCCTGCTTGGTCGCCAGCTGCTTCTTATAAGGCCTGTTGAGCGCCGTGCATCCACCGCAAGCTTTCATGATGGAACAAGGCGACTTGGGATCAACGGCCTTATGAGCGGACCGGGACGACTCATTATGCGAGCGCTTGGAACGAGCTTGAGGCGCCTTATCCTCGCTCCGACGAAAGCTGGGGCGCTTGGTCTTAGCCTTGCCCTTGGCCGACTTACCCTTCGCATCCTGAGACGACTTGGATTTCTTGGAAGATTTTTTCTCCTCCGACCCCTCAGCCGCCTCGATCAAAGCACGACGAGCCTTACGCTCCGCACGAGATTCTGCCATGAAGTAACCCCACTAATTTATAAATTGAAATCTGAAAGCATTGTACCGTGCCAAGCTAGCAGACGATATACAAGCGTCCACTTCACGTTAGTGATAAGTCCAACGACGTTTGCCCGGCGCGGGCGGGGAGCGGCGCGTAATTAAGTTTATCGCGAGTTCCGCACGCAAAGGAAAGCACTTAATGTGCTTTCCGTCTTGCGCAGGACTGTAGAGCAGGAAACTTAATTACGCGCCGCTCCCCGCCCGCGCCGGGCAACTTCTCCCTTGTACTCTATCAAGGTAAAGTGTATGATTCTGGGCGTTACATGAATCACTTTACTTAACTAAAGCGCCATCAAGGGGGAATACCATGAATACCGATATGTCTCGTCGTCAGTTTGTTGGTCTAGCCGGCTCGCTCGCCACGGTGCTTGGCCTTGGTCTTGTCGGCTGCGGCGGTGGTGCCGACAAGGGTTCCACTGCCGGCTCTGCTGCGGCAAAGGACGCCAAGGGCGCTGTGGAGTCTAAGAAGCTCGTGGTGGGCTTTGACAAGTCCTATCCTCCGTATGGCTTTGTGGGCGACGATGGCGAGTACACCGGCTTTGATCTCGATTTGGCCAAGGCAGTTGCCGATAAGCAGGGCTGGGAGGTCAAGTACGAGGCCATCGACTGGGACGCCAAGGATACGCTGCTCAACTCGGGCGCCATCAACTGCATCTGGAACGGCTTTACCATGGAGGGCCGCGAGGACGACTACACGTTCTCCGAGCCGTACATGCTCAATGAGCAGGTGCTGGTGGTCAAGAAGGATGCGGGCATCAAGAGTTGGGACGACCTTGCCGGCAAGACCGTGATTACCCAGACCGATTCTGCCGCGCAGGATGTGCTAGAGGGTGACCAGAAGGATCTGGCGGCGACGTTTGCCACGCTCGATACCATCGGCGAGTACAACACGGCTTTTATGCAGCTCGAGAGCGGCGCGGTCGATGCGGTGGCTTGCGACCTTTCGATCGCCCAGTATCAGCTTGCCGCCAAGCCCGATGCCTATACGCAACTTGACAAGCCGCTGTCCAGCGAGCACTACGCCGTTGGCTTTAAAAAGGGCGACACCAAGTCGGCCGACGCCGTGACCGAGTCGCTTAAGGCGCTCTATGAGGACGGTACAGTCAAGGACCTGTGCGACAAGTATGCGAGCTACGGTCTATCCTTCGACAACTGGGTTTTGAAATAGCCACAGCACCCAACCTTGCGGCTCCAACCCTCCTCGCGTACCAAAGTACGCTTCGTCGGGCTTGTCGCTCGCAATCTTGGGCACTGTGCCTATTTCAATTAACACCTGCTGTTCTGTTGCTGTGAAAGAGAGCTTGGGTTGTCTATTCAGGTCATGATGCAGATGCTTGGCCAGGGTTTCTTGGTCAGTTTGCAGTTGTTTGTGCTCACGCTGTTGGGCTCGATTCCCTTGGGAATTCCCGTGGCGTTTATGCGCATGAGCAAAATCGCGCCGCTGCGTTGGATTGCGCGCATCTACATTTCGGTCATGCGCGGTACGCCGCTCATGCTGCAGATGTTTGCCATCTACTTTGCTCCGTATTATGTCTTTGGTATTTCGCTCACGCCCGATTCCAAGTGGACGGCGTGCGTCGTGGCATTCATCATCAACTATGCCGGCTACTTTGCCGAGATCTATCGCTCGGGTTTGCAGTCTATCCCGCGTGGTCAATATGAGGCCGCCGAGGTGCTGGGTTACTCACGCCTGCAGACGTTTTTGTACATTGTGATGCCGCAGGTCGCCAAGCGCATTTTGCCGGCGATGGGCAACGAAATCATCACGCTGGTCAAGGACACGTCGCTGGCGTTTGCCATCGGCGTGGGGGAGATGTTCTCGACGGCCAAGGCACTGGTTGCCTCTCAAGTGAGCATGGTGCCGTTTGCGATTGCGGCACTGATCTACTGGGTCTTTAACTTTGTGGTCGAGATGCTGCTGGGCGCCGCCGAAAAGCGACTTGACTACTACCACGACTAGCCTGTTCCGTCGTGCTTTTCAAACACATGGAGGTTCCCGTGTCCGGAACGGTAATGAATATAACGAGCGCGCGCAAGGCGTTTGGTGGCAATGAGGTGCTCAAGGATATCTCGCTCGAGGTAAAGCGCGGCGAGGTCGTGGCGATTATCGGACCTTCGGGCGGCGGTAAGTCAACGCTGTTGCGCTGCGCCACGCTGCTCGAGACGCTTGACGGCGGCTCGCTTTCGTTTGGTGATCTAGCCGTTGCGACGGATGCGGGATCGGGTACGGTGTATGCGAAAGGCGATGTGCCCAAGCAGGCGCGCTCGCGCTTTGGCCTGGTGTTTCAGAACTACAATTTGTTCCCGCATTATACCGTGATGAAAAACATTACCGACGCTCCGATCCGCGTGCTCAAGCGCCCGCGCGGGCAGGTCGAAGCACGTGCGCGTGAGTTGATCGCGCAGATGGGGCTTAAGGGCAACGAGAACAAGGTGCCATGCGAGCTTTCGGGCGGTCAGCAGCAACGTGTGAGTATTGCGCGCGCCTTGGCGCTCGATCCAGAGATCTTGTTCTTCGATGAGCCGACCTCGGCACTCGATCCCGAGCTAACGGCCGAGGTGCTGCGTGTCATTAAAGACCTTGCCGCGCAGAATATGACGATGGTGATCGTGACCCATGCGATGCAGTTTGCGCGCGATGTTGCCGATCGCGTGGTCTTTATGGACGGCGGTCGCATTGTCGAGGAGGGTCCTGCCGAGCAGGTTATCGGTCATCCGCGCGAACGGCGCACACGCGAGTTCCTGAGCCGTATCGAGGGATAGGCTCAAGTAGACATTGAGGCGAAACCGCTGCAGGTCTTATGGCCTGCGGCGATTTTTATTTGCGCCTATGGGGCTTAATAACCGCCTCAGGCGTTTGCCCCCTCCTCTCGCCGCCCGTATTCATACGTGCGCCGAAAGGTGTGCATGGACAGTCGCCCGCGAGGGTAGGGTGGTGGCATAGGACATTTGGAGGGTGAGCCGGATCGGCTGCCGACCATGCTGCTCCCGGGACGGCATCGACCGCGAACTCTCCCCGTTGGCATCGCGCATTGCGCGCGGCCCTGCAAGGAGGTCATCATGGGTGCTCCCAAGACCGGTAATGTAAGGAACGTGGTGCTCGTAGGCCAAGGTGGGGTGGGCAAGACTTCACTCGCCGAGGCCATGCTCCACCTTTCCGGCAAGACCGCCCGCCTGGGCGGCCACGACGGCACCAAGCCCACGCTCGACTATGACCCCGAAGAGGTCAAGCGTGCGTTTTCCATCTCGACGACCATTGCGCCGATCGACTGGAAGGGTGCGCGCATCAATGTGCTCGATGCCCCGTGCTACCCCGATTTTATCGGCGACGCCTTTGCCGCGATGAGCGTCTGCGAGACGGCTCTGTTTGTGGTCGACGCCGAGGCCGGCCCGCAGCCTACGACGGTTAAGCTCTGGTATGCCGCCGAGGACCTGCGTCTGGCGCGTGCGGTGTTCGTAAACCGCCTGTCGCGCTCCGAGGCCAGCTTTGCGACCACGATGGACCTGCTGCAGGAGCGCTTTGGCACGCGCCTGGGCGCCGTGACCCTTCCCTGGGGCGAGGGCGAGGACTTTGACGGTATCATCGACCTGGTGTGCATGAAGGCGCGCCATTGCAACGGCGCCGAAGCCGTTGAGTCGGAGATTCCCGAGGAGTATCGTGCCCAGGCCGAGGAGGCCCATGACCATCTGTGCGAGCTGGTGTCCGAGGCTGACGACGAACTGATGATGAAGTACTTGGAAGGCGAGGAGACGCTGACGCAGGAGGAGCTTGAAGGCCTGCTGTCGAAGGCGATCGCCGAGCGCATCTTTGTGCCGGTCTTTGCGGGCGATTGCATTAAGGAGCAGGGCGTCAACTCGCTGATGGACGACATCGCCACGTACTTCCCGGCGCCGACCGACTATGGTGAAATGCCGCTCATCGACGGTGATTCGCTCAAGATCTCGAGCGACGATGACCGCCCGGTGGCGTTTGTGTTTAAGACCCTGGCCGATCCTCAGCAGGGTCGCATCAGCTTCATCAAGGTGCTGACGGGTACGCTTGAGCCGGGCCTTGAGCTGATCAACGCGCGCACCCGCAAGAGCGATCGTCTGGCTCACCTGTATGTGATGTGCGGCCGCGACATGACCGAGGTCGGTCACGCCTATGCCGGCGATATCATCGTGGCGCCCAAGCTGGCGGCCGAGACGGGCGATACGCTCTCGATTACCGGCAAGGTCGAGGCTGCGGCGTTTAAGTTCCCCAACTCGCAGTACCGCATCGCCATCGAGGCCGAGAATCGCGGCGACGAAGAGAAGCTCTACACGTTTATCGAGAAGGCATGCAAGGCCGATCCAACCATGAGCATCGACCGCGACGAGGAGACCGGCCAGACCATCATTTCGGCGGTGGGCGAGGCGCAGGTTTCGGTCCTGCTCAATCGTCTTGAGGACCGTACCAAGGTCGCGGCCAAGAGCGTGCCGATTCGCATCCCGTATCGCGAGACCATTCGCCGCACGGCAACTGCCCAGGGCCGCCACAAGAAGCAGACCGGCGGCGCCGGCCAGTATGGTGACTGCTGGCTGCGCGTAGAGCCGCTCATTGGGCCCGACGGTACGAGCGACGGCTATGAGTTTGTGGACGAGGTCGTAGGCGGCCGCATTCCGCGCTCGCTCATTCCCGCCGTGGACAAGGGCGTTCAGGAGACCATGAAGGACGGCATCATTGCCGGCTACCCGCTTACGGGCATTCGCGTGGCTGTGTACGACGGCTCGTATCACAGCGTCGACTCCAACGAGATGGCGTTCCGCGCGGCGGCTCGCATCGGCCTGCGCAAGGCATGCGCCGACGCCGACCCGGTGGTGCTGGAGCCCATCGAGGAAATCACGGTGACTATTCCCGAGAGCTACGCCGGCGCCGTGATGGGCGACATCTCGGCCTCGCGCGGTCGCGTGACGGGTATGGAGACCGATGAGCGCGGAGACACCGTGGTCATCGCTCAGGCGCCTCTCGCCGAGCTGACGGATTACTCGACGCGTCTGCGCTCCATCACGCGCGGCACGGGCGACTTTACCATGAAGCCTGCGGGCTATGAGCAGGTGCCTTATGACGTTCAGGCCAAGCTGGTCGAGCGCTATGAGGAGGGCCGTGCCAAGTAGCGTTGGGCGTTGCCTGTAACATACATGCCGATGCAAGGGCCGCTCTGGGCAATCCAGGCGGCCCTTTTTGATCCCTGGGGGGTTGCAAACCGGTTCTTGTCGTGGCTCGGGGCTAGTCTCCCGAGGCCTGATTGCGGCCGGTAGCGTAGTCGATCTGCACATGCGGCTGCAGGTTGTAGCAGTACACGTGGAAGCAGAGGGTCTTGCCGTGGTCCTCGACCGATTGCGCCTCAAGACGCACGCCACGGCAGACGAGTTCCTCTTCGTTGTACATGGGCGTGACACGGTAGAGCACATGGTTGCCCGTCTCGCGGATGTAGCCGAGAATCTGCTCCTCAAATGGCAGCATGCCCGTTTCGTTGAGATAACGCGTGCCGGTGAGGAGATTCTTGCGGTTGGCGTTTTCGCCGCAGAGCGACCAGGCGATGAGGTGACAGCGGTTGTAGAGGCTCTGGCCCGGAATAAAGTCGTAGCGCTGCTGGCGCCATCCGGCGGGATGGATACGCGAGATATCGCCGCGCTCGCCTTGACCGAGCGATTCGGGGCCCACGCAAGCGAGCGCTTTGCGGGTGCGGCCCAGGCTGTCGAGCTTGGAGAACTTCTTAAAGCAACCTTCTTCTGTAGCGCGCTCGTATTCATCGAGCGTGAATGATGGTGTGCCCAACGGGTGCGTGCTGTCGGCTCGCAGGGCAACATAGGGGTTACCCGCGTAGTCGGGAATGCTGCTGAGGTATACGCCGCGGGCGCGGTCGAGATTGGGGTTTTCGACCTCGTCGATGGGGGTGGCGGGGCTATCTGTGGAAGTGTCGTCACCGGTGCCGGTTGCGGCGGAATCGGAGCCATCGCCAGCGTCCTGGCTTTTTTGAGAGTCCGAGGAGCTCGCTGTTCCCGATTCGAGTCGGGCAACCAGGTCTGCCTCGTCGTCGGTGCGGCTGGGACTCTCGTCTTGCTTCTCGGCCAGGGCTACCGCCTGCTCATCACTTTGCGGCGAGAGCAGTCTGGGCGCCCCGTCGAGCGATCCCGTAAACAGCGCAAACCCCAGCACCACAGCGGTGCCGATAGAAAGTGCTTGCTTGTAGGCGGACTTGCGCGACATGGTGACTCCTGGACGGACGGTTGGGAGTCTACCAGTCTAGCAGGAGCCGCCGAGGGGCGTTCTATCGAACAAATACTTAAGATTTGGGACAAACGCTACGGATTCATTTGCCTCATTTTTGACGTATGGCTAGATCGAGGTAGAACCGAGCCAGTTGAGCTTGCATTCGAGAATACGCTGCTCACCGGGCGTGCTGCTGCCATCGAGTAGCGCGAGGAGCATCTCGGCCGCCTCTCTGCCTTCCTGGTCGACGGGCTCGATGATGGTGGAGACGGTCGGCGTGGTGAGGTTGGTCCAGTCTTCGCAGTTGAGTCCCAAAAGGCCGATTTGCTGCGGAAGCAGATGGGCCATGGGCTGGAGGGCCTTGTAGACACGGGGAAGTGCCCACTGATTTTGCACGAAGATAAGGGTTCGCTTGGCGGGGTTGAGCTTGTATTTAAAGTACTCGGTAAGCTCACTGACCGACGGCTTGTTGTGGTCGATGGAAATCGCTTTGTAGAGCTGTCCGTTCGCTGCCAGCGCCTCGGCATACCCCTGAAAACGCTCCATGCGGGTGCGCATTTCGGTCATGTTGGCGGCAATGGAAAAGAAATCTTCGTAACCGGCGTCGAGGAGTACCTGCGTGGCGTTGTACACACCGTCGTAAAGGTTGGTCTTGATCCAGCTGGTACCTGGGCTATAGATGGCCGCATCGAAAAAGACGACCGGCTTGCCGGCGCGTCTAATGCGGTCGTGCACGGCTTTGAAGTTTGCCGTGGGCTGGATGATAAAGCCATCGACGCCCAGCGAGAGCATTTTGTCGACATACATGAGCTCGGTCTCGGGGTTAAAGTTGCTCGTGCAAACAACCGTCTGGTAGCCCGCGGGGAGCATGACCTGCTCCATACCGTTGAGGACGAGGCCCGCCCATTTGTTGGTGTTATCCAAGATGATGATGGCGATGACGCGGGTCTGTTTGCCGGTGAGTGTTTGCGCCTGGGCGTTGGGGACGTATCCCAGCTCCTTTATAACGCGCGCGATCTTTGCCTGCGTTTTGTCGCTGAGCTTGTCTCGTTTGTCGTTGAGGTAATACGAGACGCTGGCTGTTGAAGTTCCCGCCTCGCGGGCGACGTCTGCGATCGTAACGCGCTGTTTGGTCACAGCGACTCCTTCCGACAAATTGCGTTGTTTGGCGCGGTGGTTCACGTTCGGGTTGCGGGCACACGATTCTGCCTGTCCTTTCGCCCTTTTATGAGTATGCAACAATACCGTATCCGTGGGGTCCGAAATTCGTGGCGGTTATGCAAGCCTGCCGTCTACCGAGAAATCTAAATACTTCTTGACTTTTAAAAAAGAGATCAAAAACGCAGGATTCATTTTTGGTTAAACGCATAACTAAATTGCATAACCAACGCTCTGACCTGCGCGTTTACCGAAATAAGCTGGTATTAAGAAAAATGAGCACTTATATTGGTCTTGTCGAAAAGACAGCAAGTCCAAACGGCAGGGGATGCTCCGGAGGCCTCCGCAAACGGTGTCTTGCGCACGCAACTCTATGAAAAGAGGGAAGCAATGAAGATCGTAGGCGTTGCCGCCTGTACCGTGGGTATCGCCCACACGTATATGGCCCAGAAGGCGATTCAGGATGAATGCGCCGCCCGTGGCATCGAGTGCAAGGTCGAGGCTCAGGGTGGCCTGGGTATCGAGAATGAGCTCACGCAGGAAGACGTGGACTCCGCCGACCTGGTCCTGGAGTCCGTCGACGTGGGTGTCGAGAACGAGGACCGTTTTGAGCAGAAGATGGCCGAGGGCAAGTTCCTCAAGGTCGGTACTTCCGATGTGATCGCCGATCCGGCCAAGATCATCGACCAGGCTGTTGAGATTATCAAGGCGACGGGTGGCGCCGTTGACGCGCCCAAGGCCGAGGCCAAGGCAGAGAAGAAGGCCGTCTCCGCTGCCCCGCAGGCCCCGACACCGGCGTCCAAGCAGTCTATCTTTGCCGATCCTGGCAAGACGCTGCTCAATGCATTCAATACCGGCGTTTCCTATTTTATCCCCATTGTCGTTATCGGTGGCGTGTTCCTCGCCTTCTCGTTGGCATCCGGTACTGCCGGTGCTAACGGCATGGAGGTCACCAACCCGTTGATGGTGAGCCTTAACACCATCGGTATGGCCGGCATCTCTATGATGATTCCGGTGCTTGCGGCATACATCGCGTACTCGATGGCCGGCAAGCCCGCGCTTGCCCCCGGTTTTGTCCTGGGCTACTTGGTCAACAACGCCGTCGTCACCCCGAGTGGCAACAGCGTTTCGACCGGCTTCTTGGGCGCCATGATCATGGCTGTCATCTGCGGTTACTTTGTCCGCTGGATGAAGACCTGGAAGGTCAACAACACCATCCAGACCATCATGCCGATCCTGATCATCCCGATTCTGACCTCGCTCGTCCTGGGCATGGCCTACATCTACATCCTGGCCACGCCGCTTGGCTTTGTGATGGATTGGCTCACCAGCGTGCTCGGTAGCCTGCAGGGCGGCTCCGCCGTCGTCCTGGGCCTGGTCATTGGCGTTATGACCGCCTTCGATATGGGTGGTCCCGTCAACAAGACCGCTTCGACCTTTACCATGGCCATCATGGCCTGCCAAGTTTTATTATGTATTTCAGATACTAAGATTTATTTTTAGTCGTTGATAGGTCGAGCACTTATTGTGATGTTTAACTAAGCGTTATCCAGTGAATTGATGTTTGTTCAGGTGACAAAAAAAGTTTGCCGTTGAAAAATGCCTCTACCCGAAGGCCGACGGGGGAACGATGGACGGCTGGATCATCAACCATCCGGACGCCTACCCCTTCTGGGCCAACAAGTTCCTCCACAAGATGAGCATGGGCTCGCCCCAGACGGCGAGGCAGTACGCCTACAAGCTGTGCAAGTACCTCAACTACCTGCAGGACTGCTGGCACATCGGCTACGCCGACGCGACCGCCAAGCACCTCGCCGGCTTCTTGCGCTTCCTGCAGTTCGGAAACGTCATCCCGTTCGTCGGCGCAGTGGAGGGAAAGAGGTCCGGCTTCACCGTCAGGGGCTACTACACGGTCGTGGCCAGCTTCTACACCTTCCTGCGCTCCCAGGGCAAAGACATCAAGATGGAGGTCGCAGAGGAGCGAAGCGGGGAGAACCCGCACTCCTTCCTCTACGGCCAGGGAATCATGACCACGTCGCCGCGCTATGTCGCCGAGACGTCCTTCGCCAGCGGAAAGCCTCCTGTGGACTACGAGAAGTGGTACACGGACGAGCAGGTCGACGCAATCCTCAGCAACTTCCGCACCTACCGCGACAAGGCGGTCTTCTCCCTCTCGCTCGACGGCCTTCGCATCGACGAGATCCTCTCCGCCCAGATCGACCTCTACCGCGCAGACGAGGGCACCTTGAAGCTTTTCCGCAGCAAGGGAAGGCGCGAGGGCGAGGGGCGCGTCTGCGTCTTGTCGGAGCGCTCGCGGCGACTGCTGGAGGAGTACCTCTACAACGAGCGCAGCGCCGTCGAGGGGAAGCTGATCGATTCGGGGTCGCTCATACCGACCGAGATCTTCCTCAACCTGCGCGAGCGCGAGGGCAGCTTCGGCAAGCCGATGGCCTACCACAACGCGCTCGAGATCATCAAGCGCGCCGCCAAGCGCGCCGGCCTCGACCCCGCCAAGGTGCGCACCCACTCCGGCAGGAGCACGAAGATGGAGGAGCTCCTCAGGCAGCAGGCCCTCGACCCCGCCTCCCTTACCGACAACCAGATACTCGACATCATGGGCTGGAAGAGCATGGAGTCTGCCGAGCCCTACAAGAACAGGCAGGACAGGGTGACCGCCGTCGAGAACTGGAAGAGGCTCGAAGCAGCCAAGGAACAGAGGCGCGCCGATGATCAGGCAACCTGAGGAGGCGCTCGAGCACATCAGGGACAACTCCGGGGGTGCGAAGCGCAGCAACAACTACACCCATGTCGCAGACACGGCGACGGTGAGCGACTTTGCTGCCTTGGCCGCCTGCGTGGAGTCGCGCACGCCGCTGCCCTCCTGCGAGGGCTTGGAGGAGTCGCTGAAGGGGACATATAGCTATGGGACCCTGTGTCGTCTTGCCCTGACCTCCATGTTCTCGGAGGAGGAGCTGAGCGACTACTTCCTCGACGTGCTCGTCTCCATGCACGAGGACGAGGAAGCCTGGGAAAAGCCCGGCATAAAGAAGCTCTGCAAGGTGATAACCGGGTTGACCTACCAGGTCAGGGACTGCGTTAACCCCCTGATACGTATCTTTGGCGAGACGTACATGGAGCGCTTCTACACCTATCACCGCTTCCCGGTGCAGATCGGGGACCGCGCCGTCGAGGCCGTCAGACGACGTGAACCCCTCGTCGAAATCCGCAGGGAGTTTATCGAGAAGTACTGCAGCCTTTCCCGCAATAACTTCTTGCAGTGGTTTGACAACTGCGTTGTCGAAGAGGTCGGCGAGGAGGAGTTCGCGGCGTATGTGCGCGACATGGCAGAGAAGTATGCCTCGGGGCTGTCCGATCGCAACTACCGACACTTCACCTACCCGCGCCTGACCGCGTACATCTTCGGGTTCTCCTGGCGCCCTGTCGGGAGGTGCCGAAAGCGCAAAGCGAGGGGGCACGGCAAGCGGTGGGACTATCGCAGGCTGCATGAAGTAATCGCTAGGGAGATGTTGCCCTACACGTACGCTGCGTACGCTACGACCTCTAACCGGACCGCCGTATATGAATTCCTAGATCTCAGCGCGGAGGAACGCGCCTATTACGACGAGAAAGCTGTGCGGGTTGACAAGAGCTCCGTCCCTGCTGGACTGCTTGTCGCAGGTGACTCCCAGTTGCCGGCACCGGAACTGCCAGGCGGCGTCAGCTTCGAGGAGCTCCTGGGCGCATACGATGCGTTCTTCGCCGGCAGGTACCTGGCCCCCGACTCTCCGAGGGGGCCGATCTTGCCCCTCCACAGATTCCGTCGCGACTTCAAGGAGCATTTGGAAGACGAGGACGTGAGGAAGTTCGCGGCGTTCAAGAAGGTGCGGCAGACCCCCACCCTCGCAAACGCTTTTGACGAGCACCTGGAGAACAAGATCGCCGGCCTGCGCAGGTTCATGTTCGACGGCAACGCCGACGAGGTGGCCAGCGACAAGTCGGAGGTGTGGTTCTACTTCCCCAAGGGGGAGACGTTCTCAGGCAGGCGGCTCGACTTCTCCGTGCTGGACGGGACGGGTTTGTTCCAGCAGGATGCGAGGGAGTATCTGAGGTTCCTCTACCAGGATGCATGCCAGCGCGCGAGCTCTGACCATCGCGCGTTGGCGCGCATCCCGGCTGCGATGGCCGATCTGCTAACCGTGCTCTCCTTCCTCGTCGGCGAATACGGCATCACCTGCCCAGAGGACGTGGGCGAGCTGCATGTCCTCGCCGCGCTCTCGCATATGAGCAAGGATGGCTATGCACCCGGCACGCTCAAGCATCATCTGACCAGCTGCAGGAGGTTCTTCCGGCACCTCGTCGCTCGCGGGCGCCTTGACACGGACCCGACCGCGAACCTGACGGTCAGGAGCGGCTCTGACTACTCGAGGGCGACCCCGGATATCCCCGAGGACATCCTGGTGTTCCTCGAGGAGCACGTCGACGAGCTTGGGTCGAGCGCCTGCAAGCTGATGCTCAAGCTCGCGATGGAGACCGGGTGGCGCCTCTCCGATATCAAGAGCATCCGCGTCGAGGACATCACGGCCGAGGACCCCGCCAGCGGCATGCCGCAGGTGAGGGCGAGGTCCCCCAAGACCGCGGCATCCAGGATCAAGCGGCGCCTCGGCGACAAGATCTTCGCCGTCATCTCGCCAGAGCTGCACGGCGAGATCGAGGCCTACATCGAGGAGACCTCCGCCCTCAGGGAGATGTACGGGGTCGAGACGCTCTTCTTCTGCATCACCAACGGGGTTAAGACCGAGTTCCCCGCGACGACCTTCAACGGAGCGATCAACAGGCTGCTCGAGCGGTACGGCATGCAGTCGATCGACGAGAGTTACGACACGTTTTGCTCCAGGCAGACGCGCAAGACGGTCGCCGTCGAGCTCATCACGTCGGGTGCCACGCTTACAGACGTGCAAAAGCAGCTCGGCCACGTCGACCACAGAACCACCGAGCGCGTCTACGCCGAGGTGAGGATGAGGAGGCTCGCAGAGCTGAACAGCGAGTTCTTCCAGCAGAAGTTCAACCTCCTGATCGAGAGCGGCAGGCTCGACCTGTACACGGAGGAGGAGCGCCGCTGGCTCTACGTCGACTTCTGCACCAACCGCCGCAACGTGGAGCTGGGCGTGTGCTCCAAACACCCCTCGGAGGGCAGGTGCGCCGACCTCGGCAACATCAGCTGCGCGTCCTGCCCCAAACTGTGCACGGGAAGGGCCTTCCAGGGGCGCTGGGAAGAGCTCTGCGAGGACTCGTCGAGGCTGCTGGCGCAGTTCGAGGCCAAGTACGCGGAGCTGGACATCCCGATGGACGAGTACGAGGGCTACACCGAGTACGCGCAGGAGAGGGCCTTGAACGAGCGCTACAGGGCCGTGCTCGACGCCATTGAGGAGGGAACGCAACATGCCTGACAGCCTGCTCTTCCCCACATCCGGGTCCGCGGCCCTCGAGCCGGTCGTCCTCTCCAACGCCGTGTCCGTCACCGACGAGCAGGCGGCCAAGATGCTCTCAGACTACTGCTCTGCCTCGAGCTTCAGCGACGACGTCTGGCAAGCCGACAAGGTGAAGCCCGACAAGAACGTCAAACCGAGCTCGCGCAACATATATTTCACGGGTATCTCGAACGAACACCTCAAGAAGGAGGCCAAGAGATGGGCGCTGACGAGGCTCGTGAAGGGGCGGGACCCCGCTGCCATCAGCTCAGACATCTGCATGTCCATCAAGCACTGCGCAGACTTCATCCCCGACGATTGCAAGAGCTTCGCAGAAGCCCCGCCGGAGGCGCTCGCCTCCTTCTATGCCTACCTCTTCTCGGGAGAGCGGAAGACCACCCTGAGAAAGCGCCTGCATTACTGGCACGCTCTCGAGGCATTCGCGAGGGAGTCGGGGTTCACCGACATCAGCTCCGCCATGCAGAGGTTCGTGCTGGAGAGGGCCCCCGCCTACGTCAAGAAGGAGGACAAGTACATCCCCGACGAGGTGGCCGGCCAGCTCGACGTCATCTTCATGAAAGACGGCATCCCGCTGGTCTACAGGTGCATCTACTGGATGCTGCGCCTGATCCCCAACCGCGCCACCGAGGTCCTCAGCATGACGGTCAGGTGCCTGAAGCGGCTCGACGCGGACACCTACACCCTGACGATCCCGTCCTTCAAGCAGTCGGGACCCTACGTCCCGAGCGACATCAAGCTGATCGAGGTCAGGTACGAGGGCATGGGGAAGCTCCTCGTCGACCTGGTGGCAGCCCAGAGGGACGAGGTGCTGGCGCACCTCGGCGAGAATGCAAGGTGGCTTTTCACCTCGCGGGCCTACAGGCTCATAAGGGACCCGAAGACGGGGGAGAGATGCTATAGGACTCACGGGTCGGCATTCAAGCCGAAGAACCTTGGAAGCTGCAACCGCTTCTTCTCGCGGCTCTGCAAGTGCAGGGGAATCGTCGACGAGCACGGCGAGCCCTACTCCCCGACGACGCACCAGTTCCGCCACAACGCCGTCAGCGACCGCATGAACTCGGGCCTCTTCCGCGCCATCGACCTGCTGCCGCTCACCGCCCACCACAACACCAAGATGATCGAGCAGAGCTATACCCACACTTCCGTCAAGGACCTGCGCAAGGACGACCCCGTCGTGTTCAGGGGCAGGATCATCAACACAGACGACCCTGCCCGCTTCGACAGGATCCTGTCGAAGCCCTTCGCCAAGAGGGTCCACAGGATCGGCCTGTGCTCGGACGCAAGGGGCTGCAGCGCCGACAGGTCGAGGTGCCTCCGCTGCAGCTACCTCGTCCCCGACGCCGGCGACCTCGACTACTATCAAAGCGAGCTCGACGACTGGCGCAGCAAGCAGGAGAAGGCTCTAAGTTGTGGCAACGATGTCTTCGCGGAGCTCTGCGGTGTTTGGATAGACGCATACAAGACGCTGATCCAGCGCGTGCTGAACGCGATTAGCGGCGAGGACCTGGAGGTCTCTGATGAAGCAGCCCAGTGAGAACATGCAGAGGATGTACGCGGCGAAGAGGGAGAAGACGCTGGCCCTCATCCAGGGAGCCATCGACGAAATCGAAGAGGACCACCGCATCGTCACCAAGAAGGAGCTCATGGCGCTAACGGGGCTGAGCTCGGGGACGTTCAGCCAGCAGCACGTCAAGGAGCTCCTGGCGAAGAACCAGGTCTGCCAGTTCAGGCCGCTCGCAAAGGTAAGCCAGAAAGGGAACCTCGAGCTGAACAAGGACGCCGAGATAACCAGGCTGTCAAGGGAGCTCCAGAGGGCGCAGTCGCGCCTGCAGGACCTCGATATCGCCCTCGACAAGAGCAGGAAGCAATCGAGGAAGCTGAAGGAGGAGAACGCGGAGCTCCAGCGACAGCTCCTGCTGCTCCGAGGCAAGTACCAGCAGCTGCTGGAGTACCTGGAGGTGCTGGGGAGCGACCTCTCGGGCATTCCCCTCGCATGACGCGGCCCCGGCCTCCTAGTCGTCGAGGAGGCCGTCGACAAAACGCTCCGGAGCTTGGCTCACGCGGTCGACGTTGTGGGCATAGACCATCGTGGTCGTCAGGTTCGTGTGCCTTGCGAGCGCCTGGGCCTGCTGCAGGCTGGCGCCCCCCAGCAACGCGAACGTCACCGCGCTGTGCCGGAAGCTGTGGGTCGTGAGCCTCTCGCTGTCGAGCCCCGCCGCGCGCAGGGCCTCCTTCGCAATCTGCCGTATGCTGCGCGTGGACAGCGGCTTCCCATATGTTTTGTTGGAGAGGCTGGCGAACAGCGGCGAGTCCTCCCCGACGACCTCGCACCCCTCGCACCTGCGCGCTGCCAGGTAGTCGTAAATGGGTCCTAGAGTCGCATCGGTCAGCACCACGAGCGCGTCCTTCTCGACCCTGCCCTTGCCCTGGACGAGCAGAATCGTCTGATCGCCCCTGTTGCGCAAATCACCCAGACGGCCTCGCGTGACCTCCACCGAGCGTAAGCCGACTCTGATGAGCAGGTTCACCAGCGCGAAGTCGCGCTTGGCCTGCAGCGTGTCGCCCTTCAGCACCTGGAGCACACGCTTGGCCTGCGCCGGCGTCAGCGCGTCCTTGCGGTGGATGTTGCCCACTAGCTTGACCGTCTTTATGTCCGCGGCCACGTTCGGGTAGGCTCTCACGGACTCGAGCCATTTGAACAGGCTCTTGACCGCGGTGAGGTAGGTGCTCGCCGTCGAGGGCCGCACCCTCGCCAGCATGTCCTGCTTGTAGGCGAGGATGTCTCCCCTGGCGAGGTCTGTGATCCCTCGCTCCTCCTTCCACGCGAAGAAGCCCCTCAGGGTCCTGCGGTAGGTCTCCTTCGTGGTCTCGGCCAGCTCGGCCTCGACTAAAAAGCGCTCGAGCAGCATCTCGACGTCTGCGCTCAGGGCCACGGGACTCGAGGGCTGCTGCGTCGCTGTTATGAGTTGGTTCTGTGTTTCGTTTCCGTTCCCGGGTATGTTCTGCACATCGTGCACCACCTTCTTAATTATCTTCAATAAAGATAACACGGGAGGGGGCTGCAGTGCCAACCGCCGCCTTCGGCCATGCTCTGGCGGGTTGCGGGAAGGGCAGGCGTTTCTGTGTGATGCTTTCCAGCATCAGGCGCCAGCTAGAGGGAGCAGTGCCACGCAGTCTCTCCGCTCTCAGCACCAATCAGCACTTGGGTGAAGCGACGAGCCAAGGGCGCGCCGGCGAGTTGCCACCTGATTACCATGCTATAATCCTAGATATCAATCATCCAGCGGGGCCTTTGGCAAGCGCCGCTTCGAGTTAGGTCAGGTTAGATGAAGAACTAGCGATGCCCGTTTCGGGTACCCCATACGACCATTCTGTACATCCGGTCGCGCTTCAGGGTGCCGCATCGCTTCAGTGCCTTCTCGTTCCAAATCCATACATCGCGTGCCTGGCCCCTGCGCGACCTCCTCTCAAAGGAGCTCGCCATGCAACTGAATCTCACTCACATCAGCTATACCTACCCCGGTACGGCATCGCCAGCCATCGAAGACGTCAGCGCCACGTTCCCATCGGGATGGACGGGCATCATCGGCGACAACGGATGCGGGAAGAGCACGCTCGCCCGTATCGCCGCCCGCGTTATTACACCCGATTCCGGGACGGTGAGCCCGAATCTGTTCGCGTCGTATTGCGAGCAAGACTCGACCCAAGAGCCAGACAAGCTCTTTGATCTCGCATCGGATTGGGGCAAGGAGGCGCAACGGGCAAGGGCGCTGCTCCGCATCGAAGACGACTGGTTCTGGCGCTACGACACGCTCTCGGGCGGTCAGCAGAAGCGGTTCCAGATCGCGTGCGCCCTCTATGCACAGCCAGATGTCCTCATCATGGATGAGCCGACCAACGACCTCGATGCCGCCACGCGCGACATCGTGAAGGAGGCGCTGGCCTCCTTCAGCGGCATCGGCATCCTCATCTCGCACGATAGGGATCTGCTCGATGGCCTTGTGGGCCAGAGCCTCATGTGCGAGGGCGCGCGTTGGACCATGCGCCCCGGCGGGTACTCGAAGGCAAGCGACCAGGCGGCGAGCGAACGCGCCTCTGCGATGAGGGATCGCGAGCAAGCCTCTCGTGAAGCTAAGCGCCTGAAGGCAGAAGCCCAGCGCAGGAGCGAAGAGGCGGCACGTCAGAAGGGCAAGCGAAGCAAGCGCGGCTTGAGCAAAAAAGACAGCGACGCTCGGGAGAAGATCGGACGCGCCATAGTCTCTGGAAAGGACGGCGTTGCAGGGAAGCTCTCGTCCAAAATGAGCGGGCGGCTCGCAAAGGCCGAGGCAGAGCTTTCTGAGAAAACCGTCTCGAAAAGATACGACCATCGTATCGGCGAGTTCGGCGTCGCTGCGCGCTCAAGTTGCGTGGCGCACTTGGAGGCATCGCGACTGTCTGCTGGCGAGTTCTCGATAGATGTGCCGGAGCTCTGGATCTCGCCAACGGATCACGTGGTGTTGACCGGTGCGAACGGAACGGGAAAGAGCCTGGTGGTACGAAGCGTCATCGAATCTGTTCCTGATAATGTCAAAGTTGCGTACGTTCCCCAGGACGTCGGGCCAGAGGAACGCGAGCGAGCACTGAGGCATCTCCGAGACCAGGACCAGGAGACGAAAGGTCGCATCCTCTCCATCGTGGCGCGGTTGAACTCCGACCCTGACAAACTGCTCGATGGCGACGATTTGAGTCCTGGCGAACTCCGCAAACTCATGCTTGCTGAACAGCTTGTTACGAATCCCAACCTCCTCGTACTCGACGAGCCGACGAATCATCTTGATGTGGGTTCTATTGAGGCGCTGCAGGAGATGCTGAGCGGTTTCTCTGGCGCGTTACTGTTGGTTACGCATGATAGACAGCTGTCGGAGGCAGTCACGCAGATTGGCTGGGAAACTATTCAAGGTGAGAGCCTGATGAGATTGCTGGTCGTCTAAACAATGGGTTTTATAAAAGAGCCTTGTCGGGTGGATTTGCAGCTTCAGTTTGCAATTATTGTTTAACTCCGCGTGGGTAGTCGCAAGCGGCTTGCTCGTGACGACAGCGACTATTGCCAAAGGGTGGACGCAAGCGGTTTGCTCGTGATGACAGCGACTATTGTTATCCTGTGGTTGCAAGTGGCTTAAAGGTGATGACAGAGTCGTGGAGTTCGACACCAAGATGAAAGTCCCATCAAAGTCACCGTCAAATATCTAGCACGGACAAACAAATAAGGACTCATAGAAACCCTTGGTCGGTGTGCTAACATGATTACAGTGAGTAAATAAGTCTTCAATAACACTAAGCCATTACATAATAAAACCGGCATCTACGGCCCCAACGGTATGTTCCGCGTCGCTGTCGCCATTCCCCCGATTGCTTGCGGCCTCGCTGCGCTCATCGCCAAGAACAAGTTCGATGACGCTGACCGTCAGATGGGTATCTCCGCACTGTTTATGGGCTGCATCGGTATTACCGAGGGCGCTATCCCCTTCGCGGTCAAGGATCTCGGTCACACCCTTCCCGGCATCTGCATCGGTTCTGCCGTGGGTGCGGCGCTTGCCGCCTTCCAGGGTATCGACTGCTACGTCCCGCACGGTGGCTTTATTGTCGCCCTTGCCACCAACAATGTCGCGCTGTTCTGCCTGGACATCGTGATTGGCTCCGTGGTCGCCGCTGCAATCCTGATTGCCATGAAGCCCACGCTCGATAAGCAGGCCAAGTAAACCTTTAAGGACTCCGGTTGTGCGGAGGGATGGATTTGACTCCGCACAACCGCCCCTACACAACAAAATCCATCCGTACTGATAGGGCCCGCATCTGGGTCCCAGGGAACTTTTGTCAAAAATCCTCTGGAGAAGGAGAACAAAATGTCCAACCTCACCATCCGCCAGGCCGTTCAGGGCATGCTCAAGCTGCAGGATAGCGGCGATCACGCAACCATGGTCGGCATTGGCCCCATGAGCCCCAACCTGATTCAGGCCGTGTTCGAGCTTGCCAAGGACGAGGATTTCCCGCCCATGTTTATCGCCAGCCGCAACCAGGTCGATATGGACGAGATGGGCGCCGGCTACGTCAACGGTTGGGACCAGAAGCGCTTTGCCGCCGACATCAAGAAGGTTGCCGACGAGGTGGGTTACACCGGCCCGTACTACCTGTGCCGCGATCACGGCGGTCCGTGGCAGCGTGACGAGGAGCGTAACGCCCACCTGCCCGAGGACGAGGCCATGGAGCTCGCCCGCAAGTCCTTCGTCGCCGACATGGAGGCGGGCTTTGACCTGCTGATGGTCGACCCCACCAAGGATCCCTATCAGATCGGCAAGGTTATTCCGCTCGACGTGGTGCTTCGCCGCACGATCGATCTTATCGACTACCTTGAGCAGTACCGTCGCGAGCATAACCTGCCCGAGGTCGCCTATGAGGTCGGTACCGAGGAGACCAATGGCGGCTTGACCTCTACCGATAAGTACGAGGAGTTCATTTCTCAGCTGCAGCCCGAGCTCGAGAAGCGCGGCTGCCCCATGCCCACCTTTATCGTCGGCCAGACCGGCACGCTTACCCGTTGGACTGAGCAGGTTGGCCATTACAACTTTAAGAACGCCCGCGAGCTCGCCGACATGGCAAAGCGCTACGGCGTGGGCCTGAAGGAGCACAACGCCGACTACCTGGACGACGCGACGCTGCTCGAGCACATTCCGGCTCACGTGACGGCTTCCAATGTCGCCCCTCAGTACGGCACCGAGGAGACCCGCGCCTACCTCAAGCTCTGCGCTACCGAGCAGATTCTGGTCGACAACGGCCTGTGCGACGATCCCTCCGATCTGTATCACACGCTGCTGGTCAAGGCTATCAAGACCGAGCGCTGGCGCAAGTGGATGACCGGCGATGATGTCAACCTGCAGGTTGACGACATTCTGGCCGACGACGAGCTCAGCCTGAAGATTCTGGATGTCTCCGGCCACTACGCGTTCAACGATCCCGAGGTCAAGGAGCAGGTCGAGAAGCTCTATCGCAACCTCGCTGCCCAGGACATCGACGGCAAGCGCTTTGTGATCGAGCACATCAAGCGCCCGATTAAGCAGTACGTCGTCGGTCTTAACCTCAAGGGCGTCACGAGCCGCATCGAGAAGGCTCTCGAGGACTAAGTAGCTTTTCCTACACGACGCCGGGCCTGGGGCATGTCCCAGCTGCAGGCCCGGCACATAGGACAAAGGGACATCCCCTTTGTCCTATTTTTTGAGTTTGGATTCCTTCGAAGGAGTTTGTACCATGAAGTTCTTTATCGATACCGCCAACCTTGACGAGATCGCCGAGGCCAAGAGCTGGGGCTGCCTTGCCGGCGTCACCACCAATCCGTCCCTGTACGCCAAGACCGGCGGTAAGCTCGCCGACTTTGAGCCCCATATGCTCAAGATTGCCGAGCTCTGCGAGGGTCTGCCCGTGTCTGCCGAGTCTACCGCGACTACTGCCGAGGGCATGATCGAGGAGGGCAAGCGTCTTGCCGCCCTGGCTCCCAACATTGTGGTTAAGCTCCCCGTCTGCGAGGCCGGCCTCGCCACCTGCCGCGCGCTGGCCGATGCGGGCGTGCGCGTCAACATGACGCTCGTCTTCTCGCCGACGCAGGCCTTGATGGCCGCCAACGCCGGCGCCCGCTACATCAGCCCGTTTGTGGGACGCTTCGATGACATCGCCGAGGACGGTATCTCGCAGCTCGACAACGTTGTGACCTGCATCAAGAACTATGACTGGACCGGTAAGAACGTCGACGACACCGTCGAGATCATCACCGCATCCGTCCGCACGCCCAATCACGTGACCCAGGCGGCGCTACTCGGTGCCGATATTGCGACCGTCCCCATGGCCGCTCTTAAGAAATGCCTGCATCACCCGCTGACCGACCAGGGCCTTGCCTCGTTCGAGGCCGACTGGAAAAAGGTCGTCGAGGCACAGTAACGATGGTTCTGCCGGCCCAGCATTTGTTATGCCGGGCCGGCGTGCTCAAGAGAGGAAACTCCATGACCGATCAGGAACTGGCCAAGATTGCCAATGAGGTTCGCCGCGGTATTGTCACGGGCGTCCATGCCGCCAAGTCGGGGCATCCGGGAGGGTCGCTTGGCGCCGCCGACATTATGACCTACCTCTACTTTGAGGAAATGGATGTCGACCCGGCGAATCCGAGCCGCGCCGAGCGCGACCGCTTTGTGCTCTCCAAGGGACATTGCGCTCCGGCACTCTATGCCGTGCTCGCCGAGCGCGGGTTCTTTCCCAAGGAGGAGCTCGAGACGCTCCGTCATATCGGCAGCCGCCTGCAGGGCCATCCCAATATGAATGACACGCCGGGCGTTGACATGTCTACCGGATCGCTCGGTCAGGGTATCTCCGCCGCGGTTGGAATGGCACTCGCTGCAAAGCACTGGGGTGACAGCTACCGCGTCTACACGCTGCTGGGCGACGGCGAGTGCGAGGAGGGGCAGGTGTGGGAGGCGGCCATGTTCGCCGGCAACCACGACCTGGATAACCTCGTCGCTATCGTCGATCACAATGGCCTGCAAATTGACGGCAGTATCGACGAAGTTAACTCGGCTATGCCGCTTGCCGACAAGTTCCGTGCCTTTAAGTGGCATGTGATTGAGCTCGCCGACGGTAACGACATGGCGCAGATTGCCGCGGCCTTTGCCGAGGCTCGCAAAGTGAGTGCCTCGCCTGTGGCCATTATCGCCAAGACGGTGAAGGGCAAGGGCGTTTCCTTTATGGAAAACCAGGTGGGCTGGCACGGCAAGGCACCCAACGATGAACAGTTTGAGCAGGCCATGGCCGAGCTCGCAGCAGCAGGGGAGGAGCTCTAATGGCAGACGTCAAGAAAGTCGCCACGCGCGTTAGCTATGGCGAGGCACTTGTCGAGCTGGGCAATGAGCACGATGACTTTGTGGTTCTCGATGCCGACCTGGCCGCCGCCACACAGACCGGCAAGTTTAAGGCTGCGCACCCTGAGCGCTTCTACGACGCCGGCATTGCCGAGAGCAACTTGATGGGGCTTGCCGCCGGCATTGCAACCACGGGCCACGTCGCCTTTGCGAGCACCTTTGCCATGTTCGCCGCCGGCCGCGCGTACGAGCAAGTTCGTAATTCCATCGGCTATCCGCACCTCAACGTCAAAATCGGCGCCACACATGCGGGTATCTCGGTCGGCGAAGACGGCGCCACGCATCAGTGCTGCGAGGATATCGCGCTCATGCGCACGATCCCGGGTATGACGGTGATCGTTCCCGCCGATGACATCGAGGCTCGCGCTTGCGTGCGCGCCGCGTATGAATTTGAGGGGCCGGTCT
The DNA here is from genome assembly GCF_052121575.1 of Collinsella sp. LCP19S3_C9. NCBI lineage: Bacteria > Bacillati > Actinomycetota > Coriobacteriia > Coriobacteriales > Coriobacteriaceae > Collinsella > Collinsella sp. LCP19S3_C9. Next base: position 88,091 of record NZ_JBQKDZ010000006.1, on the reverse strand, counting down.
ACATGCGTTTCGGCCGCCTGGCAACACCGGTCATCAACGACCGCGAGGACTATGAGTTCAAGATTGGTCGCGGCGTGGTCGTGCGCGAGGGGTCCGATGTGACCATCATCGCTTGTGGCCTCATGGTTGCCGAGGCGCTTGAAGCTGCCGAGGCGCTCGCTGCCGATGGTATTGACGCCGAGGTCATCAACATGCACACGATCAAGCCGCTTGATGAGCGTCTGGTGGTTGCCAGCGCCAAGAAGACCGGTCGCGTGGTCACCGCCGAGGAGCACTCGATTATCGGCGGTCTTGGCGAGGCCGTGGCCTCGGTACTCGCGGAACAGCATCCGGTGCCGATGCGACGCGTCGGCGTGCGCGATGTGTATGGCGAGTCCGGCCCTGCGGTCGATTTGCTGCACGAGTACGGTTTGGACGCCGACGGTATCGAAGCTGCGGTCAGGTCTGTGTTGTAAGGAAGGTTTCCATGGGATTTGTATCTGCCAACCAAGTGACGATCGGGTATACCGCCGCCTCGCGCGAGGACGCCCTGCATTATTTGTCCGAGCAGGCCATCGAGCTCGGTTTTGCCGATGACGCATCTGCCGTAGAGGCTGCCTTTATTGCTCGCGAGAACGAGGCCGAGACCGGCCTTGTCGCCGGTTTTGCCGTTCCGCATGCCAAAAGCGACGCGATCCACACGCCGGGCGTTGCCGTGCTTAAACTGGCCGAGCCCGTTGAATGGCCGAGCTTCGATGGGGTGCCCGTCGATGTTGCGCTCGCGCTGTACGTGCCTGCCGGCGAGGCTGGAACCACGCATCTGCGCTTGCTCTCCAAGGCTGCCGTGATGCTGATGGACGCCGGCCTCCGTGACAAGGTGCGCGCGAGCACCGATCCCGTTGAGATTGCGGAGCTCATCAATAGCGGACTCGAAGACTAGAACGGTCATCCCGTTCAATCAATCGATCCTTCTCCAAGGAAAAGGGCCGCGACGCCATAGAGGTGTCGCGGCCCTGTTTGCGTTTCCCCAGATAAAACCTGCCAAAATAAACCTGTCCCTTTTTGGCAGGTTGTGGGGCTCGGGTTTGCTTGTCTCGCGTGACGTTGCGTGGAATAATCGAGGCGAACCATCTTAACTGGAATTCATTGCGCTTGCCCTTCGGCTGCGCCTATTTTCGGAGGCATCATGAGGATCGTTAAGCGTATCAATCACAATGCCGCCTTGCTTGTCAACGATAAGGGAACCGAGCTTGTGGCGCTGGGGAAAGGCATTGGTTTCCCTGACGGCCCCGATGAGGTTTCACTTGCGCAGATTGAGCGCACGTTTTACAACGTTGATGCACGCTACCTGCCACTTCTTAACGAGATCGATCCCAAGGTAATGGAATTTAGTGCGCAGATTGCCGATGTCGCGCGCGCCAACATTTCGCGCGAGTTGTCGGCGAACCTTCCTTTTACGCTTGCCGATCACATTAGCTTTGCCATTAAGCGCTGTCGTGAGCACATGTATGTTCAGATGCCGCTTTCTTGCGACGTGCAGCAGCAATATCCCGTTGAATTCAAAATCGCCACGTTCGCCCACGCTGGCATAGAACGCGAATTCGGCGTGTTTATGCCGCGCGGGGAGAGGGCAGGTATCGCACTCTGCATCGTTAACAGCGTGATGGCAAGTTCGAGCAAAGCAAAGTCAAATGACGTGCGCCGCGAGGAGCGCCTGATTGAGAAACTCGTAACGATTATTGAGAAAGACCTGGATATCTCTGTTGATCGTGATGCCTTCGACTATGCGCGTTATGACACCCATGTGAGATATTTGCTGGAGCGTGTTCGCACCGGTGAGCCGCTCAATACCGACAATGCGGCACTCTATCAGCCCCTCTGTGATGAGCATCCGGCCGTGGCGGCTTGCGTCGAGAAGATGGCCAGACTCATTGAGGAGACCTATCAAGCTTCCGTCGTGCCCGAAGAGAAGGTGTACCTTATGCTTCATGTCAATCGGGTCTATGCCGGCAATATGAGAGACGGGTCCTTAACGGTCGAATAGATGGCTTCTTTACCGCTTAAGGATGAAAATCTACCGTTCGCGGTATTCTGAACATCGTGAGGCTGCCGTCCTCATGGCGGAGCTGATAACCTTGGCGCGACATAAGGTGTTATTCGAGAGCTGAGCTTCCGAAGCGTGACGTAAAGACAGGGCGACCTGTCGATGTCTCGTTTTGGAGCTTTTTGTCTTTACGCCGTTTCCCTCAACAATCGAATATTTCCATGTGGGCGGCAGGCCACCGTCCGCTTTGTCTCCTCGCGCGCGCAGCGAGGAAGGAACCGGATCGTTCGAAAGGGAAGATGATATGGCTGACAATAAGAAGATCGCAGCCGATGTGCTCGAGGCGCTGGGTGGCAAAGACAACATCACCTTTGCAGCCCACTGCATGACGCGCCTGCGTTTTAACCTTAAGGATATGGAATTGCCCGATATTAACGCTGTTAAAAAAATAAACGGCGTCATCGGCGCTCAAATATCTGGCGGGCAGTTCCAGGTGATTATTGGGCAGAACGTGCCTAAGGTATATGACGAGCTCATCACGATGAGCGGCTTGGCCAAGCAGGAGAGTATCGACGAGAACCTCGACGCAAGTGGAGTCAAAACACCGCTTACTCCGGCAGCCGTTGGCAATGCGATTCTTAACTACCTCTCGGGCTCCATGGTTCCGATGATTCCATTGCTGCTCGCTTCGGGCATGTTCAAAACCGTTGCCGTCGTACTCGGGCCAACGATGCTCAATCTCATTGCGGATACGAGCGATCTATATATCCTGCTCAATATGCTCTACAACGTGACGTTCTACTTTATACCAGTCTTCTTGGGCTTTTCGGCCGCCAAGAACATTGGCGCCACGCCTATGTACGGTGCTTTTATGGGCGGTGTGCTTATCGAACCGACGTTTATGCAAATGGCAGCCGAGGGAAAAGCCTTTAGCGTCTACGGCATCCCCTGCGTGCCTGAAAACTATGCACAGACGGTCATTCCCGTTCTGCTCACAGTGGCCTTGATGTCCGTCTTCGAAAAGTTCCTGCGCAAGCATATGCCTGATTCGCTTACTACGGTGTTTACGCCGCTTTGCACGCTTGCTCTGACTGTCCCCTTTGCGCTTTGCCTGCTTGCCCCTCTTGGCTCTTTGTGCGGCAACGGCCTGGCTGCAATCTTTGGGTTCCTCGGCGCCGAGGGTGGCATCGCGGCGATTATTGGTGGCGGCTTGCTTGCAGCAATTTGGTTGCCCATGGTCATTACGGGCATGCATGTCGCGGTCATTATGATTGCCATTGCAAACTTCATGTCGACGGGCTCTGACAGCTTTATTATGGTCGCTGCTACGGTTGCGCTGTGGGCTGCCTATGGAGTGGAGATTGCGACATGGCTCAAACTCCGTAACAAGGAGGAAAAGAGACAATGTGCCGGCTATCTTGTCGCCCAGCTCATTGGAGGCGTCGGCGAGCCGTTCATCTATGGCATGCTGTTCCGCTATCGTAAGCTGTTCATTGCCTGCATGGCGGGTTCATTTGTCGCCGGTGCCGGGTCGATCGCTCTGCATGTGAATGCCTATCTTGCTGGTGCTGCTTCAAACGTGCTTAATATTATGACGTTTGTCGGCGGTGGCAATGAGAACCTGATCTGTGCCGCCATCGCTTCGGCAGCTGGCTTTATCGTAAGCTTTGCCGTTGCCTGGTTCTTTGGCTTTAGTGAGGATGAGCTTGAGAACGGTCCGATTTCCGAGCGCTAGAAAAGCGGTCGCATATAGGTGGTTCAGCTCAAAAAATGCCGCCTATAGATGATTCCGCAGGGCGGTATGTTTGCTGCCGCCCTGCATATTATGTCGAAGGGGTTGTTACATATGCTTATCAGTGAGGCTATTCAAGCTATCCAGGACTATTGCGGCGGCATCGATGCTTTTACCGGTAAGCCCATCGAGCTTGCGACGACGCGCGATCGGGTGCTTTACGGCAACATCGATCAGCAATGTACCGGAATCGTTACATGCATTTGGGCTACGGCGGAGGTAATTCGCCGTGCCAAGGAGCTTGGCGCCAACCTGATTGTTCCGCACGAGGCGCTGTTCTGGAACCACGGAGACAGCCGTGAGGTGGTCGCGGGGAACGAGACCTTTGAGGCAAAGTGCGCCTTGCTTGACGATTGGGGTGGAGCGGTCTGGCGTTGCCATGACTATATCCACTCGGGCGTTCCGCTCGCCTCGGACGGCTCGATGGTCGACGGCATCTTTTACGGATTCGCAGCAAAAATGGGCTGGCTCGAATATGCGACGGATGGGTCGTTTATGAGTTATCGGATTGATCCAATGCCGGCGCGCGATTTGGCGAAAATGCTTGTCCTCAAGCTCGGTCTTAATGGAACGCGCCTGATCGGCGACGGCGATGCCTTGGTGGGTAACGTCGAGATTCCGATGCATATTATGGGCCGAGATAACGACGAGATTGCCCATATCGACTCTGATGACATCGATTGCATTTTGGCGATGGAGCTTATCGACTTTACGGTGAGTGAATACATCCGCGACGCCGCAATGCTCGGTCAGGGGAAATGTGCCATCCATATGGGTCACTTTAACGGCGAAGAGCCGGGCATGGAATACATGTCGACATGGTTGCCCGCTGCGCTCGGAGACGCTGGTGCAGACTTGCCGGTCACCTTTGTGCCCATGGGAGACACTTATCAATACGTACTGGCATAGATGTCCTGGGCCGCGACGCCATAGAGGTGTCGCGGCCCTGTTTGTGTTTCCCCAGATAAAACCTGCCAAAATAAACCTGTCCCTTTTTGGCAGGTTACTGATTCATGTTGCCGTGGATGTAGGGGGTGACTTCGGGGGAGATGTGGCTGCAGCCCAGTTCGCGCAGCGCGGACTCGATGGCGACGGGCAGCGGGGTCTTGCCCTCGGCATTGACGGTAGCACCGCCGAGGGCGGCAATCTTGGCGACATCTGAGGGTGCGGCCTCGATACGCATGCAGCCGCCGACCAAGCGCGCGCGAACCTGCGCCAGACCAAGATTGTGCAGGTAGTCCTCGCAGGCGCGGATTAAATCGATCTTCTCGTGCGTAAGCTCCTCGCCTGTGGGGACGCGCGTGGCAAGACAGGCTCCCGCCGGCAGGTTCCAAACGGGATAGCCCCATGCGCGCAACAACTCGCGCTCTTCGTCCTTGGTAAAGCCGACCTCCATAAGAGGGGAGCGTACGCCGAGCTCTATGGCAGCACGCATGCCGGGACGGTAGTCACCGCGATCGCTTGCATTGCTGCCATCGATGACGGTGGGAAAGCCGAGCGACTTAGCGTGGTTGACGATGGCGGTAAAGCCGGCGTGTTTGCAGTGGTAGCAACGGTTGGCGTCGTTGCAGGCTACTTGGGGGAGCTGCAGCTGATCGACCGAAAGATTGAGCACGGGGAGCTTAAAATGCGGTCCCTCATTGGTTTGCCTGTCAACGGATCGCTCAAACGAGGTCTGTTCGGGCGTGCCGATGAGCGGCGTGGTGAGGTGAACGAGAAGCGTGCTGGCAGGCATGATGCGGGCGCAGACCGCGGCCAAAAAGCTGCTGTCGACGCCACCGGAAAAGCCGATGGCGACGCGTCCGTATGCCAAAAGCAGCTGTTCGAGCGCCGCGAGTTTGTCCTGAAGCTCCTTTGCAGGTGCGGTAGTGTCTGAAAGCATAAAACAATCCTTACCATTGAGTACTCGGTCGAAAACTATAATCCTATCGGACTGCTCGTCATATGACTTCTGCCTATGTAACGATAGTGCAATATGCTATATACGTCATATACAAGTTTGTAAAGTAAGCTAGAGTGGCCGTAATGCAATCCGGTGAGGGGACCGATATGATCAAGACTGTAATTTTTGACATGGACGGAACGCTGGTCGATACCGAGCGTTTGGGCATCAAGGCATGGAAGGCGGGCGCTGCCGAGCTGGGGGTCGCGATTGATGATGCGCTGATCCATCAGTTTATCGGCCGCACGCTGCCCGATGTCATGGACATCCTTGATAAGCATTACGGCAGCCATGAAACCACCGAGGCGATCTATGTTCGCCACAAGGAGATTCGCGACGAGATGGTCAAGACCGATTTGGAGCTTAAGGCCGGCGCCGCTGAGTGCCTAGACGAGCTGCTAGCGGCGGGCTATCACGTGGGTCTAGCGACGTCGTCGCGCCTCGTTACGGCCGAGCGCAACCTTAAGATGGTCGGTCTTTTTGACAAGTTTGAGACGGTGACCTGCGGCGAGGACGTCGTGCACGGCAAGCCCGACCCCGAGATGTATCTGCTTGCCTGCGAGCGCGCGGGCTTTGCCCCCGAGGAATGCGCTGTGGTCGAGGATTCGCGCAACGGCTGCGTCTCTGGCATCACGGCCGGCTGCCATGTCTTTGCCGTCCCCGACATTGTGCCGCTGCCGCAGGACGTGGTGGATGGCTGCGAGGCCGTGCTCGATACGCTGTTCGACCTGACGGCGGCGGTCAAGGCTGTGCGCTAGACAGCTGCGGCGTTGAAACGGGCAATTGCCCACATTTACGCTTAAGCATAAGGGGTCCGGCAATGGCCGGGCCTCTTTTGCTTAAGCTGCGTTTTGGCATACTGGTCGACGTGCTATAGATACGCGCCCAGGTTGATGGCGGTGGCTTCGGCTTGGCTGCTCGCCTGGGTACTGGCGCGCTCTAAGAGGAACGGCCGCACGAGTTCCTGACGGTTGATGTCCTCGGCGGCTGTGACCTCGGTGACGGTGCGTGCGGCGGAGCCGATACGGACGCGTTTGGTTTTTGTCGGCGCCTTGTTCTCGATTTGCTCCACGAGCAGCTGCACGCCCTTGCGGCCAATTTCGTAACCCGGCGGTGCCACGGTGGTGAGCGGGACCGACCCGCTCCATGCAAGCGGGTTGCCGTCGCAGCCGGCCACGCGAACCTGCTTGGGGACGGAGATGCCTTTGTCGATCAACGCCGAGATAACACCCGAGGCCAATACGTCGGTTAGGCCGATGACAAAATCCGGACGCTCATCGGTGGAACGCTCGGCAATTTGAGTGCCGATACTGTAGCCGTCGGCTGCGGTATTCCATTCTCCGGCGTCAATGACCTCAATTTTGATGTCGGGATGAAGGGCGAGGGCCTTGTGAATGCCAAGCACGCGCAGGGTGAGCTGCATAAATGCCGCTCTGCCCACAACGGTGATATGGCGTGCGCCGCGGGCAATGGCGAGCTCGGCGATAATGCGCCCCTGTGCCTCGTTATCGGCGGCCACGTAGTAACCGGGCTCGGAACAGTGGATGTCCAGATGGACAATCGGCACGGGCATCATGGTCATGGCGGGGTGCCAATCGGGGGATGCCATGGGCTGAACCATGACGCCGGACATCTGCGTGCCCATAAAGTAGCGCAGGTAATGGTCTTCGAGAATATCGTCGTTATCGGCGTTGGCGATAAGCAGGTCGTAACCGTGCTTGCGGGCCTCGTTATGGGCACCGCTGGCAATTTGGAGCGAGAAGCCGTGGTCGAGACGGGGGAGGACCAGGCCAAAGGACTTAGTGGTGCCTCCTGCGAGCTGGCGGGCGCTTTGGTTGGGCAGGTAGCCAAGGCGATTGATGGTCTCGTTGATGATTTTGAGGGTCTCGGGGCGCAGCTTTTCGGGATGGTTGAGCGCGTTGGATACCGTGCCCAGCGAGACCCCTGCCTCGCGCGCGACGTCGCTGATTTTTACCTTTGCCATAGCGGCCCCTTTGATGCGTTTCAAGTACAAGCCAGATTGTAGCATCGCCCGCCCCTAGGGTGTCAAAACCTGCCAATTAGGGACAGGTTTATTTTGGCAGGTTTTATCTGGGGAAACGCTATTGCCAACGCGACCACCACGAAGGGGACAGGCACCTTTGTGGCGGTTTGGACCGGCCGAACGTGTGTGCATCGGGTGGTATCTAAGTTGAGATACCACTTCTGGTATATCAGCTTGCGCTTGCGTGAGTACAATACTCGAACGTTATACGTCTCAGCGCCCCTTGTGCGTGGACGTTTTACAGTCACGCGAGCGAAGGGATTTATCCTATGTGCGGAATTGTCGGCTACACCGGCTCTGATATTGCAAAGAACATCCTTGTCACGGGCCTTAAGCGCATGGAATATCGCGGCTATGACTCCTCGGGCGTCGCGCTCGAGGTGGGCGAGGGCACGGCGGCTCACCTCGACGTCATTCGCCGCGTGGGCAAGGTCGCGGGCCTGGAGAGCGAACTTACCAATGTCGACAGCGACGCCACCTGCGGCATCGGCCACACCCGCTGGGCTACCCACGGCAAGCCCTCCGTTGTCAACGCCCATCCCCACACCAGCTGCGACGGTCGCATCGCCATCGTCCACAACGGCATCATCGAGAACTTCGCCGAGCTGCGTGAGGAGCTGGAGGGCCGCGGCCATCACTTTAAGAGCGAGACCGACACCGAGGTCTTTGCGCACTTGATCGAAGAGGCCTATGCCGAGACACACGACCTGATGGCTTCTGTGCGCGAGGCCTGCACCCACGTGGTGGGCGCCTATGGTTTGGCCGCCGTTTCTGCCGATGAGCCCGGCGTGATCGCCGTGGCCCGCAAGGACTCCCCGATTGTGGTCGGTGTCGGCGAAACCGGCTCCTACGTTGCCTCCGACGTGATTGCGCTTATCGATGCCACCCGCGATGTCGTGGTGCTCGAAGACGGTCAGTTTGCCAAGCTTACGCCCGCAGGCGTCGAGTATACCGACGAGGCTGGCAACGTGATTGAGCCCAAGCTTACCCATATCGACTGGGACCTGGATATGGCCGAAAAGGGCGGTTATCCCGACTTCATGCTCAAGGAGATCCATGAGCAGCCTCGCGTCGTGCGTGATACCCTGGTGGGCCGCATGACTCCCGCCGGTGAGCTCGATATCGACGAGCTGGGCCTTTCGCTCGAGGAGCTCAACGATATCGACCGCGTGTATGTGATTGCCTGCGGCACCAGCTACCATGCCGGACTTATCGCCAAGAACCTTATTGAGGGTTGGGCTCGTATTCCTACCGAGGTCGAGGCGGCAAGCGAGTTCCGCTATCGCAACCCCATCATCACGCCGACGACGCTTGTCGTGGCCGTGTCCCAGTCGGGCGAGACGGCCGACACCCTTGCCGCCATTCGCGATGCGCGCATCAAGGGCGCCAAGGTCTTTGGCATCACCAACGTGCTGGGCAGCCCGGTGGCGCGCGAGAGCGACGGCGTTATCTACACCAAGGCTAACAAGGAGATTGCAGTTGCCTCGACCAAGAGCTTCATCGGTCAGGTCGTGAGCCTTACGCTTTTGGCCCTGCTGCTGGCGCAGGTTAAGTACCGTCTGACCACCAAGCAGGCGCGCATGCTGTTCCGCGAGCTTTCCGATACGGCCGAGCAGATCCAGTGGATCCTGGATACGCAGACCGAGGCCGTGCACGAGGCCGCGCTTGTCTGCAAGGACGCGCAGTCTGCACTGTTCGTGGGTCGCGGCATGGGCGCCGCCATTTCCTATGAGGGCGCGCTCAAGCTCAAGGAGGTCAGCTACCTGCATGCCGAGGCATATGCTGCCGGCGAGATGAAGCACGGCCCTATCGCGCTGATCGACCCGGGTTTTCCCGTCATCGCGGTTGCAACCAAAAGCGCAACATACGACAAGACGGTGTCGAACCTCATGGAGTGCAAGGCGCGCGGCGCCAAGGTCATCGTCGTTGCTACCGAGGGCGACGAGGAAATCAACAAGATCGCCGACTGCATCATTCGCGTGCCGGCCGTCCGTGACGTATTCAGTCCCATCACGGCGAGCGTTCCGCTGCAGCTGCTCGCCCGCGAGGTTGCCATCCTGCGCGGTTGCGACGTTGACCAGCCCCGCAACCTGGCCAAGAGTGTCACAGTAGAGTAATCGAGTTCCTACGTCCTAACAACTAAGGCCCGGCTTCGTTGCAGCGGAGCTGGGCCTTGTTGCATTTGCCCAGATAAAACCTGCCAAAATAAACCTGTCCCTTTTTGGCAGGTTAGCGGAGCTTGCTGGTCTCGAAGTACTCGGGATATTGGTCCAGGACTTCGGTCTGGTTGCGGAACATCATATGCAGGTGCTTGCTGACCAAAAAGCTTGCCTCGATAGGATCGCGACCGGCGATGGCGCGGCGGATTTGCTTGTGCTCGTTAACAATCTCCTGATTGTCGAGCGCCTGCGTAGCGGCGCGCAGCCAGCGGAAGCGCTCCAGGTCGGCATTGGTCGCCTCGAGCCACGACCACACGGTGCTGCGGCACGCGATGCTAAAGATCATGCGGTGCATGAGGTTGTCGCTTAAAAAGAAGCCGATGCGGTCCTCTTCGGCCATGGCTTTTTCCTGCAGCGCGATGGCTCGGTCGAGCTGCTCGATGGCTACCGAGGTGGCACGGGCGCAGCACTCCACAATCACCTGCTTTTCCAGGTGTTCGCGAATGTAGCAGGCACTCTCGGCAAGGGTGAGGTTGATGGGCGAGACATAGGTGCCGCTTTGGGGCACGGTGCGCACTAAGCCCTCTTGCGCCAGACGCACCAGTGCCTCGCGCACAGGGGTGCGCCCCATATCTAGGTCGTCACAAAGCTGCTTGACGCCCAGCTTTTCGCCCGGCTTGTAGTCCAGGTAGACTATTTTGCGTCGAATGGTGTGGTAGGACTGGTCCTGTAGGCTCGTTTCCTGCTCGCCGACGTGCATCGATTCTTCCATAGTGCCTCGCAACTGTTCTATCACACTCATATGTCAGTTGTTAATTATGCCGCGAATCAGCTCTCCGCGCTGGGTAATTCGGTTGTTGCCCGAGAACTATTGCGGCATCTTAGTCTGTTTTTGCGTATGGCTGTGCTCGATGTTGCCGTATCATAAGCCGTCGCAAACGTGAAATAGAAAGAAGGAATCCCGTATGCAACTGGTAAATATCGTACGCGAGCGCTGGAAGGGTGTCTTGTTCTGCCTGATCATCGCCATCCCTGCGTCGTTGCTCGGCAAACAGATTGAGGTGGTCGGTGGGCCGGTATTTGCCATCCTCTTTGGCATGGTTCTGGCGCTCGTCTTTCCCAAGAATCGTCGCGAACAGCTCGCCGCCGGCGTCACCTATACGTCTAAAAAAGTCTTGCAGTACGCGGTTATCCTGCTTGGCTTTGGCATGAACCTCTCGCAGATTCTGTCCAAAGGCGCCCAGTCGTTGCCGATTATCGTGGCTACGATCTTGACCTCGCTCATCATCGCTTTTGTGCTCTGCCGCGTTATGAACGTGCCGGGCAAGATCGCGACGCTTGTGGGTGTGGGTTCGTCGATTTGCGGCGGTTCCGCCATCGCCGCGACCGCGCCCGTCATCGATGCCGACGATCGCGAGATTGCCCAGGCTATTTCGGTCATCTTCCTGTTTAACGTTATCGCGGCGCTCGTGTTTCCAACGCTTGGAGGCATGCTTGGGCTGACCAACGAGGGCTTTGGCCTGTTTGCCGGTACCGCTATCAACGACACCTCGTCTGTAACGGCTGCGGCGAGCGCCTGGGACAGTATGCATCCCGGCGCCAATGTGCTCGAGAGCGCTACGGTAGTCAAGCTCACCAGGACGCTGGCTATTATCCCCATCACGTTGGTCCTCGCATGCTGGCAGATGCATCTGGCGCGCAAGGCCGGCGGCGACGCCAAAAGCACGTTCTCCCTTAAGCGCGCGTTTCCCATGTTTGTGCTGTTCTTTGTGCTGGCGAGTGTGGTCACCACAGTGTTTCAGCTTCCCGCGTCCGTTACGGCGCCCATCAAGGAGCTGTCGAAGTTCTTTATCGTGATGGCCATGGCGGCTATTGGCTTTAATACCGATATCGTCGAGCTGGTCAAAAAAGGCGGCAAGCCCATCGCATTGGGCTTTTGCTGCTGGATTGGCATTGCGTGCATGGGTTTGGGAATGCAGCACGTGCTGGGAATCTGGTAGAGAAGTAGCCCATTTACGTGCTGGTTGCTGGTGGCCGCATCCTCGCGGTGGAGCGATAGGAGCTCTTGCGGGTATGGCTTGTCCGCAGGTTAATAGATCCCGAAGAGCTCTTATCGCCCCGCCAGGATGGCGATGCGGGGCAACACCTATACTCGCAGGACGGCGCTTTCTGCCCTATAGTGTTTGGTGAGCAATATCGTTCAATTTTGAAACACTCGGTCGTGCGACCGTCGGCGGTTGTACGTCGCAGCGGACAGGGGCAAATCATGGATAGCGATGCCAAGCTGAAGATCTTGACCAATGCCCTAGCTGCTGCCGGGGCCTCGGCATTGGCAATCGATGCGCGTGGGGACGTCGCGATATCGACCATGAATGACGCGGCGCTTGAGCGGGATGTGGCGGCTTTTGTCGCTGAGCGCCTCGACCGCATAGGAGACGGCGCGCGTCTGGTTATGGGGTGTGCGGGTACGCGCCTGAGCCTGACCGTTCGCCCCACCGATAAAGAGGGCGGGGGCCTTTGGGTCATCGTGGTCCGCGAGGTGCGCGCCGCCGCGGCGCATGCGGGCATCGAGTGGCTCAACGCCGACGAAGTTGAGGCCCGCTACGAATCGAGCGCGTACGGCATCGTCGAAAACGCGGCAGCGGTCGCTGCCCCCGTACGGGAGAGCTATGCGCGCGGAGTGCCCCTTATGCTCGAGGGCGAGCTGGGCGCGGGACAGGATCAGATTGCAAAACGCCTGTACCTGGATGGACCCTATGCCGACCAGCCCTTTGTGTCCGTTGCGCTCGATGAGCTTACGGATCGCGGTTGGCGCCATCTGCTCAAAAGTTCCGAATCGCCGCTATTCCAAACGGGGCTGACACTTTGCATGGGCGGCTGGCATGCCGTTGGCCCCCAACGCCTGCGCGAGCTCGTGTCCGCAATGATCGACACGGCGCTCGCAACTCGTTGCCATGTGGTGTTGACGGCAAACGACATGCCAGGCGGCGGCGAAAGCGATCAGGCTGCTTTTGTAACCGAGCGTCTGGCCTGTGCAGTGAGTGTGGCGCCGGCGATTGCCGAGCAGGGCGGCGCGTCGGAAAAGGTTGCGCGCTATCTGGAATATCTGGCAGATATGTTTGAGACGGCAACACCTGCCTTGTCGTCCGCGGCGGCAAAGACACTCGATGCCTATCGGTGGCCCCGTAACTATCTACAGCTTCGTGAGGTTTCGGAACGACTTTATATATTAGTGAGGATGGGTACGGCCGAGCGGGCGGTGGCGGAGGAGGTGCTCGCTCAGGAGGACGTTATCAAGACCGCGACCTTTGGTGCCCCGACGCTCGATAGCGATCTGTATATCTTGCGCCCACTGGCCGATACCGAGCGCGATATCGCGCGGCTGGTCGTAGGTCACCTTCACGGCAACAGGACCCGAGCTGCCGAAGTGCTAGGCATAAGCCGTACGACCCTGTGGCGCCTGCTGAAGGACGACGACCGTTAAGCGAGGCGCCCGTGACCGCGCGCGGCGCGTGTGATACAGTCCAAAGCAGTATTGTTTCGACTGTGTTACGGCGTGCGGGGAGTATGGCGGAGACTTCAAAAACAAATCGGGTTCGAAAGCCCGCGGCGCCGGTCAACCGTCGCACGACTTCACGGACGTGGGGCAAAAGCGCCTCGGGGTTCGACGGCTCGTTCAAACGCACTAAATATGGTTATCCTTCGGCAAGCGCTCGCTTGGCCATGCAGGCCGAATCATCGCTGTGGGGCCGTAAACGTGTGGTGGGGTCAAAGCTCAAGCACGATGGAACGCTCGGCTACATTAGCCGTGGCGCTGCTCGCCGTAGCGGCCTCAATCCCGCAGGCTGGCATCGCTATGTTCCGATCGCGGTCGTTGTCGCGGTGATTGTCATCGCGCTCGCGGCGCTCGGTTACGCCGGCGGCGGGGCCAATCTGGACGCAATGTTTAAGTCGCCCGAGCTCGCGCATGCAGGCACAGAAGTTGTCGAGGGCGTTCAGACCCAGACGGGCGTCGCGCCCCAGCGCGGCATGGTCGCAGCCGCTGCCACCATTGCCGATGCTCAAAAGGATGAAGGCGAACAAAAAGCAGAGGGAGCGGCACAGGCGAGTGATGGCGGGGCGAATTCGGCTCCAAATCAAACGGCATAGACCTGACGGAACATAAAATAGTCACGGCTAGGTGCCGTTTTGAGCTATAGGCGAACAAAAATCTGCAAAATCGTTTCATGTAGAGCTCTTTAGTTACAATTTGCAGAAAAGGGATATACTACTATAAATTTGAAAATTCGTAAGCTGCAAGTTGAGGAGTACCCAACATGAAGAAGAGATTCATGGCAGCACTGAGCGTGCTCGCTCTTGCCCTGGCTCTGCCCGTGGCTGCTTTCGCCGCCAACAGCCCCGAGAAGGTTAGCAGCCAGCCTGTCACGTCCAATGGCGTGACCGCAAATGCTACCGGCGTTGTCACCAGCAGCGATGCATGGCTTAATGTTGTCGGTACCGGTACTGCCGCCAACAACGTCCCCTCTGGTTCCAATGTGGTTGCTTCTTTTGAAGTCACCCACCATAACACGAGCGGCCCGTACAACTTCACCTTTGCTCTTGGTTCTCAGTATGCTGGCGCCAAGGTGACCGTCTACATCCAGCATGATTCTGGTTCCAAGGATGTGAAGGAGCTTACCGCCGACGCCAACGGCAACGTTTCCTTCACGATGGACGAGCTCTGCATCATCTCTCTGGTTGCTCAGCCCACGAGTGGCGCCTCTGCTGCCGCTAGCACGACTGTGACTGCCGACAAGGGCGCTAAGTCCCCGGCCACCGGCGTGAACACCACCGCCGTTGCCGCCGTGGCTGCTTTTGCCGCCGCTGGTGCCGCTTGCGCTTTTGTTGCTCTTCGCAAGAACAACTAGTACGCATACGGTTTCAACCGTAAGATTTGAGGACCCGTACTTGTGCGGGTCCTTTTTTTAGCCGATTTACAGGGTAAGGGAACACCATGGCACAGCAGCCAGAGGGCAAGTATATGGACGTTCAGCATATGGACGACTCGGACAAAAAGCGTCGCGCCACGATACTCAAGGGCGTTTTCGTGGTGTTGTTACTGATCGCAGTCGGCTGCGGCGGCTACGTACTCTATATGAACCATCTGGAGCAGCAGCGCGCGCAGGAGATGAGTGCAACGGGCAAGCCTGCTACCAAGGTCGAATCGAAGGACAGGGAGCTGGCAGACAATCCCATCGACTTTGCCTCGCTTATCAAAGAAAACGCTGACATTTACGCTTGGCTCTATATTCCGGGAGCCGACATCAACACACCTCTACTGCAGAGTGCAACCGACGACCTGTTCTATTTGGATCACGACAAGGACGGTAAGTACGACCCGTATGGCACCGCGTTTAGCCAGATGGCCAATGCGCGTGACTTTAGCGATCCCGTGACGGTGACCTACGGCCACGTGAACGGCGGCGTGTTCCATAACTTGCATAATTTTGAGGATGCGGACTTCTTTAACGAGAACACCGAGTTCTTCATCTACACGCCCGGTCATATCCTGACGTACCAGATCGTTTCGGCCTACCAGTACGACGATCGCCATATCCTCAACTCATTTAACTTTGCCGATCCCGCTGTGCGCCAGGAGTATTTCAATACCGTCTGCAATCCCGACGCGCTCCTCAAAAACGTACGGGAAGGTATTGCGCTTGATGCGGATAGCAAGGTTGTGCAACTGAGCACCTGCATGCTCGATAGCTCGCAGGGCAACTCGCGCTATATTGTGAGCGGTGTGTTAACAAACGACCAGGAGACAAAATAGTCATGAACCCCCGTGGCAAGCACTTTATCGATGCGGTGGATCCCGACGAAAATAGCCAGGAGAACACTTCCCAGCAACAGGTTTCCGATGTGGCGGAGCCTGCCAGCGCGCAGCAGGGTGCCGATGTCGATTCGGCATCTGACACACAAAATGGGGCGTCGAGCAAAACCGTGGGCCAGGCCGAGACTTCGGCGCAGGTTGCGGATGATATACCGCAGCCTGCTGATGATACCGAATGGCCTTCGCTCGATGAGGCGCCACCGCAGCGCCGTCGCCGTTCCCAGGAGTCGATTAAGCGCATCAAACGTCGTCGCCGCATCCGCACACTCGTGATTGTGTTGCTCGTGATCGGCGCGATTGCTGCTGCCGGCTGGGGCTTTGTGAACCACAGCGTGAACCAAGGCAAAAAGAAGATCGAGGAAAAGACCGAAAAGGTCATTAAGGCCAAAGGTGACACCATCACCTATAACGGCAAGAAGTATGCACTCAACAAGCATATGGCTACGGTGGCGTTTATCGGCTTCGATAATCGCGCGTCTGATGATGGCGCCAAAGAAGGCCAGTCGGATACCGTTATGGTTGTAGCCCTTAATACCGATACAGGCGAGGCCCGCGGCATCGTTATTCCGCGCGACAGCATGGTTGCCGTCGATACGTATGCGGGTGGTTCGTTTTCGGGTCAGGTGACCGAGCAGCTCTGCCTGCAGTTTGCCTACGGTACCGACGGTGATAATTCCTCGCAGCTGACGGCGGCAGCCGCTTCACGTGTGCTCGACAATATCCCAGTCGACTATTACTACACGCTCAACATTGAGGGCGTGGCGCCTATCAATGATTCTATTGGCGGCGTGACGCTCGTGCCGACACAGACCGTGCCGGGCACGGCAGCGGTTGAGGGGCAGGAGACGACGCTGTTTGGAATCTCGGCCGAAAAGTATGTGCAGTGGCGCGATACCACGGAGTTGACCTCGTCGCTCGATCGTACGGCACGTCAGGTGAGCTATGTGCAGGCGTTTGCGGCCAAGGTGCTCAACAGCGCCAAGAGTAATCCGGCTGTGCTGATTAACTTGTACCAGACGATGGGCGACTATACGTGGACCAATCTGGGCCTCGATGAGTTTAGCTATCTGGCGACCACGATGCTCGAGCACGGCCTGACCTCGTTTGATGTTGTGACGCTGCAGGGAACCATGCAGCAGGGCGACACCTTTGCCGAGTTCTACTTAGACCAAGACAACGTAAAACAGACGGTCGTCGACACCTTCTACCACCCGGTCGACTAATTTGTTCCGCCGTTCGGTAGAACGGCGGAACAAATTACCTAACATACACCACGTTGTCGCGGCGCGGCTTTGCCTCGGGTAGCGTGTCCTCGGCATAGCCCAGAATGCAGTTACCGACACCGCGCAGGCTGCCGTCGGCGGGCAGGCCCCAGCTGGCCAGCAGCTCCAGGCCCTCGGGCGAGTCAAAGACCTCATGCGCGCGGTGAATCCAGCACGAATCGACACCCAGTGCATAGGCGGCGTTGAGCAAGTTGCCCATGGCGAGCGAGCCGTCTTCCAGATGTGTGGGCACGCTGCGGTCAACCAGCACCACCACAACGGTCTTGGCGCCATAGAAGGGGTCGCTGTTGCTGCCCATGACCTGGGCGTTGAGCTGTGAGAGACGCTCGATGGTCGCGGGGTCGGTGACGGCGACAAACGTCACCGGCTGGCGGCCCATGCCGCTCGGTGCATATTGGCCGGCTTCGATAATACGTGCAAGCTTTTCGGCCTCGACGGGACGATCGCTGTATTTGCGGCAGCTGCGGCGGTGAATGAGTGCTTCGATAGTCTCCATGGTGTCTCCTTGCGGTGGCGTTGCAGATGCCTCGTTCATACCCGTCGGGCTCAAACGATAGACGGTCAATTGCCCGGCAAAAGGATAGATTCCAATTGGGTAAGTTGGTTTGCATAAAAGTACCTTTAAAATGTGACAAGCCAATGGGATGGTTAAACGTTTTATCCCGTCTGCCCTGCGGTTTTTACCACTTGCCTAAATGACGAACGCATAGCCTCTGATAAAGGTTTTACTAAAGAAGTACCAACGTTTATCAACGCGCCGTGGTGGCGCCGGGCCAGGAGGTAACTATCATGTTCCAGGCTGGAGATGTCGTCGAGACCGATTTCGAAGGATTTCTGAAGCTGCTGCGTTCCAAGACACGCGCTTTTGTGACGATTGACGGTCACGAGTACTACATCACGCACACCGATGGCTATTGGCGTGTTCAGGATTGCGAGGCCCTCAACGATAAGGGCCACTTTACTGACTGCTCCGAGCTGGTCAACACGCTCTGCGAGGTCGTCGAGCTGCCTTGGATCTGCGGCAAAAGCCTGCACGATAGCTTCTCGGGCGCTACGGTCTACGAGGCTGTCGCCGCTTAACAGGCAATGAAATCCGATTTTCACGTGACCGCTGGCGCCGCCCCCGCGCCGGCGGTCTTTTTCTGCCGATAGGCCATAAAAGCGTAGGCATTTGCGGAGAACCTGTTGACGATAGTCAAAGCTCGGACTAATCTAGAGACACGAAATTGGTCAAAAATCGGACAATCGAATGGTGGGATAGATGAATAGTGCGGTTACGCCGGTCGACTTCGACCGGTTGCTCAATAGACTCGACCATATCTATTCGGAGTTCTCGCGCGCCTGCGGCCTTTCGGACTGCGCTTACTGGATGCTCGTCGATACCAGCACGGCAGGCGGCAGTATTGCCGTAAGCCGTCTGACAAGCGAATGGTTCTACAGCAAGCAGACCATCAACTCGGCAATTAAAACCTTGACGGCGCGGGGCTTCGCAACGTTGGAGTTTGCCGAAGGCAGCCGTAAGAACAAGGTTGTGCGTTTGACCGAAGCGGGCATGCGGTTTGCCGAGCAATATGCGCTGCCGGCGCAAGAAGCCGAGCAACAGGCTTTCGAAGTGCTCGAGCCCTGGGAACAGCGCGAAATCATGCGCCTCATCGAAAAATTTTCCCATGCGCTCGGCGATGAGTGCGATGTCTTTAAGCAGCATATCGCTGCCGAGAATCAAGGTGAGGGTGAGTCGTGCGACTGTTAATGAGGTTTTTGAAGCCCTATCGAGGGCTTGTCGCAGTGACGCTGCTGGCGCTGCTGGTGGATAACGTCGGTACGCTGTTGGTTCCCACGATGCTGGCGAACATGGTCAACACCGGCATTACCACGGGCGATGTCGACTACATCTTATGCAACGGCCTATACATGTTTATCGCGACGAGCATGGCTAGCGGCGGCACGGTGCTGGGCTGCTATCTTTCGGCGCGTCTGGCGGCTAACGTGGCCTGCGACATCCGCAATGCCGTCTACGACAAATCACTCGAGCTGTCTGCCAGCGATTTTGAGCGCTTTGGCACCGGATCGATGATCACGCGCTCACTCAACGACATCAACGTGATTCAACAGGCTGTCCTTCAGACGATTCAGCTGGTGCTGCCCGTGCCGTTCCTGGCGGTGGCGGGCATCATCTTCGCCTGGTTTATCGATCCGGCTATGGGCGTGCTTCTGGGCGTCGTGGTTGCGATCGTGCTGGTTGCGGCGGTCTTTACGGTTGCCAATGCGGCACCGATTTTTATGCGCCTACAGGGCTTTATCGACCGCATGAACGTGGTGCTGCGCGAGAATATTGTGGGCGTGCGCGTTATTCGTGCTTTTAATAAAGAGCATCACGAGGAGCGGCGCCTGGACGAGGTGTTTAGCGACTACGCCGCCAACGCCATAAAGGTCAACCACCTGTTTGTGGGCCTTGACAGCTCCAGCTTCTTTTTGATGAACATCGCCGAGGTGGCGGTGCTGTGGGTGGGCGGTAACCGGGTGGGCGCCCACGCCATGCAGATCGCGAGTATCTCGGCGGTGCTGGAGTATGCAATTCTGATCCTGTTCTTTGTGATGATGGCCCAGATGGTGGTGCTGACGCTTCCGCGTGCTGCCGCGTGCCTGAACCGTGCGCAGCAGGTGTTGGAGATTGAGCCGAGCATCGTGGACGGCGAGCGTACGCTGGGTGACGGGACGCCTGCCTCCGAGGACGATGCGGATGCTGTTGCCGTGTTCGACCACATGTCGTTTCGCTTTGACGACGCCGACGAGGACACCCTGTGCGACCTGAGCTTTGCCTGTCGTCGCGGTCAGACGACCGCGATTGTGGGCTCGACGGGCTCGGGCAAGTCGACGGTGGCAAAGCTTCTGCTGCGCTTCCACGATGCCACCAAGGGCGCCATTCGCCTGGACGGCATCGACCTGCGCGAGCTTTCGCAAGATGAGATTCGCGGGCGCATCGCCTATGTGCCGCAGAAGGCATGGCTGTTCTCGGGCACCGTGGCAAGCAATCTGCGCTTTGGCAACGAGGATGCGACCGAGGCGGACATGCTTCATGCGCTGCAGGTTGCCCAGAGCACCTTTGTGCTCGATCAGCCGCAGGGGCTCGATACTCCGGTTGCCCAGGGCGGTACGAACTTTTCGGGCGGCCAGCGCCAGCGTCTGGCAATCGCCCGTGCGCTCATGAAGCATGCCGATCTGTATATCTTCGATGACAGTTTTTCGGCCCTGGACTTTAAAACCGATGCGGCCTTGCGCCATGCGCTGCAGGACGAGACGCGCGACGCCGCGGTGCTCATCATCGCGCAGCGCATCTCGACGATTTTGCATGCCGACCAGATTATCGTGCTCAAGGATGGCGAGGTCGTGGGCCTGGGCGCGCACGAGGAACTTATGGAAACCTGCGAGGTGTACCGCGCCATCGCGGAATCGCAGATGAAGGGAGGTGAGTAGCATGACCGAGGAGCTCAAGAAGCGCAGCGACGCTATCGATGCCGTCGTTGTGGACGCGGCCGAGGAAGCGGTCGAGCAGTCTGCCGCGTCGACCGAGCTGAATGCCGCCGCCAGGGCCGCGGCCGAGCGCGAGGCTCGTCGCCAGGCGCTGTACGAGGAAAACGAGCGTGCCGAGGACGAGCGCGCCCGTGCCGAGGCAGAGCGTATGCGCGACGTGGACGACGAAGAAGAGGACGAGACGCCCCGGGATACCTGGGCGACGGTGCGCCGCTTGTGGAGCGAGGCCGCCGGCGACCATTGGCGCTTCTATATTGTATTCGCGAGCATTGTGTTCTACGTCATCTTTAACACCGCCGCGCCGGCATATAGCGCTCATGTTATCGACGAGCTGTGGGGCCATATACAGGTGGCGTTTGCCAGCGGAACGACCTTCAGCATCACCTGGGATCAGTGCGGTAAGACCATCTTTGTCTACTTTTTGATCTGGACAGCCGCCGGATCGTTCTATGCGCTGCAGAGTTTTTTGATGTCGAGCGTCGCCGAGCGACTCAACCTGCGTCTGCGCAACCGCATCGCGCAGAAGCTCAGCCGCCTGCCGCTCGCCTACTTTGACGCGCATCGCCCCGGCGAAGTGGTCAGCCGCGCGACCAATGACTTGGACAAGATGTCCGAGAGTATGCAGCGCGGATTGCTGCAGCTGCTGGTATCGATCGGTACCGTGACGGGTGCCATCATCATGATGTTTGTCTATAGCGTCAAGCTCACGTTGGTCTTTTTGGGCTTTACGGCGGTATCGTTGCTGGTGACCAAGGTGGTTTCGCGCCGAACGCATGATGTGACGGGCGAGCGTCAGGAGTGGGTGTCCAAAATCACGAGCGCGGTCGAGGAAGGCTATTCAGGCCGTTTGGTGATTCGCGCATTCAACCGCGAGCATCAGAGCTCTGCCGAGGTGCACGAGGCCTCGAGGGAGCTAGCGCGCGTGAGTACCAAGGCCGACTTTATGATCAATGCCGTCGGCCCTGCGGTTCGCTTTATCGGCCGTTTGGCGCAGATCGTGATCGCGCTGGTGGGCTGCAGCATGCTGGTCGCCGGCCACATGACCGTCGGCGTGTTCCAGGCGTTCTTCCAGTTTATCTACGGGGCGTCCGAACCCATGACGCAGCTGTCGTTCACTTTCAACTCGCTGCAGAGCGCGCTGGCGAGTGCGGAGCGCGTGTTCGACCTGCTCGATGAGCCCGAGATGGAAGCTGATCCGCTGCCGGGTGATGCTGCCAGGCTGCCGGGTCGCATTGAGGGCCGTGTCTCCTTTGAGCACGTGCGTTTTGGTTATTCGCCCGACAAGTCGCTTATGCGTGACGTGTCGTTTACCGCCGAGCCGGGCCAGAAGATCGCCGTGGTGGGAACCACGGGCGCGGGCAAGACCACGCTCATCAACCTGCTCATGCGTTTTTACGAGATCGATGGCGGGCGCATTACGCTCGACGGCGTGGACACGAGCTGTATGGACCGCGGCGAGCTGCGCCAGCAGTTTGGCATGGTGCTGCAGGACGCCTGGCTATTCGATGGCACGATTGCCGAAAACATCGCCTACGGCTGTCCCGAGGCGACGCGCGACGAGATCGTGGCGGCTGCGCGCGCCGCGCAGGTCGACTTCTTTGTGCGCACCATGCCGCAGGGTTATGACACGCGGGTGGCAAACGATGCCGAGAGCATTAGCCAAGGGCAGCGTCAACTGCTGACCATCGCACGCGTGCTGCTCAACAACCCGGCGATTCTCATCCTGGACGAGGCGACGTCGAGCGTGGACACGCGTACCGAGCTCGCCATCGGCCGTGCTATGGATGCGCTTATGCGCGGGCGCACGAGTTTTGTGATCGCGCATCGCCTGTCGACGATCGTGGACGCCGACCTGATCTTGGTCATGGATCACGGCAACATTATCGAGCAGGGCACGCATAAGGAGTTGCTGGCTGCCGAGGGCGCCTACGCCGACCTCTATCTGAGCCAGTTCGCATAATGCGACATGGGGACGGCCCCCTTGTCGCATCGGAAATAAGGCGCGCCGGGGATAGATTCCCTGGCGCGCCTTTGCGCTGGCGTGAATGTTGTCATTGGCCGTCCGCGTCTAGCGTTCGTCCACAAGTTTGGCAACGAGGGCTTTGAGCTCGGCTACCTCTTGCTCGAGTTCTTTGACGCGGCGGGCGTTCTCGGTGATGCCCTGACGGTTGAGGGCGGACTGCTCGGCGGCATCGTCAGGCATGTACTCGCGGTGCTGCTTGGCGTCGAAGCTCTCCTCGAACACGCGGCAGCCGTTGCGCTTGATGATGCGTCCCGGTACGCCCACGACGGTGCAGTTGTCGGGCACGTCCTTGACGACAACCGAGTTGCCGCCGATTTTGACGTTGTTGCCGATGCGAATGTTGCCGAGCACCTTGGCGCCCGTGCCCACGGTGACGTTGTTGCCCAGGGTGGGGTGGCGCTTGCCGGTTTCGTTGCCGGTGCCGCCAAGCGTGACGCCCTGGTAGAGCACGCAGTTGTCGCCCACGATGGTGGTTTCGCCGATGACGACGCCCATGGCGTGGTCGATAAAGAAATGCTTGCCGATCTGTGCAGCGGGATGAATCTCGACCCCGGTGATGTGGCGGGTGATTTGCGAGAGCACACGGGCGAGCGAGCGATGACCGTGCTCCCACAGCCAGTGCTCGGGCACGTGGTTCCACTTGGCGTGCAGGCCAGGATAGGAAAGGAAGATGACCAAACCGTTTTGCGCGGCGGGGTCCTGCGTCTGGACGGTCTTGATGTCCTCGCGAATGGTATTGATAAAGCTCACCGGCCGCCCTCCCTTAGCGCCATGGCAATGCGATTCAATAAAGTATAGCGATTCGCTAGGGATTAGGAAGAATAATCTTGGCGGCTTTGCATGACAGGTGTCAGTTATGCAAACTTGCTGGTAATGGAGTCATGCTTTTGTGGGGTTGCGCACGAGGGGGCACCGTAACCGTATACTGGTCAACTTGGACGTATCCGCGCCCACAACTGAGAGGTTTTACTTCATGGGTTTCATCAATTTTATCGCCGAGCTACTCAAAGACCCGCGCACCGCGATTGCCAGCTGGATCGCCGCCGGCCCGCTTATGGCCTACGGCTGCGTGTTCCTCATTATCTTCGTTGAGACAGGCGTGGTGTTCTTCCCGTTCCTTCCCGGCGATTCACTGCTGTTTGCTTCGGGCTTCTTTGCCCATAACGGTGGCTTTAACATCGTAGCCCTGCTGGCCGTAGCATGGGCTGCTGCCATCCTGGGAGACCAGTGCAACTTTATGATCGGTCACTTCTTTGGCAAAAAGATCATCGCTTCGGGCAAGGTCAAGGCCATGACGCCCGAGCGTATCAAAAAGTCCGAGGACTTCTTGGACAAGTGGGGTCACCTGGCCATCTTCCTCGGCCGCTTCTTCCCGTTTATCCGCACCTTTGTGCCCTTCATTGCCGGCATGGGCGGCATGCACTGGCGCAACTTTGTCATCTACAACGTGCTGGGCGGCATTACCTGGTCGACGGTCTTTACACTGCTGGGCTACTTCTTTGGTGGCATCCCCTTTGTGCAGGAGCACTTTGAGTTGCTGATCATTGGCATCGTAGCCGTTTCGATCATCCCGACTGTAGTCGGCCTGGTTAAGGCTAAGCTGGGCAAACAGAACGCGTAGTTCGAGCTGGCGCACAAATCGCGTCGCTGAGGCCCGTCACCGTTTACGGTGGCGGGCCTCTTTAGTTTCGGTCAAATGAAAATACTTTAGTTAGTTAAAGAAAAACGTTTTATCCGACGCGCGTGCGGAGTACAATCTCGTCCATGCGAATCGACGTGCCATCGGCTTCGATGTTGCCCGCGTGTCCCGTCCGGCTCTACGCTCCGGGCGTGCGACGTTGCGACACGGTCGGCCTCGGTCCTTGCGTGCGGGTTCGCGAGTATGCAACTGTGTATGTAAGGAGCGACATATGACTGTCGAGAAGAAGGATATCGATTGGGGTAGCCTCGGCTTTGGCTACATGAAGACCGATTACAGCTACGAGGCTCATTGGAAGGATGGCGAGTGGGACGAGGGCGGCCTGACCACCGACCACACCATGCATGTCTCCGAGTGCGGCGGCATCTTCCATTACTGCCAGGAGGTCTTTGAGGGCCTGAAGGCCTACACCGCCGAGGATGGCAGCATCGTCTGCTTCCGTCCCGACATGAACGCTGAGCGCATGTATAACTCTGCCCAGCGCCTCGAGATGCCGCCGTTCCCCAAGGACAAGTTCGTCGAGGCCGTCAAGCAGGTCGTTTCTGCCAACGCCGCCTGGGTTCCGCCTTTCGGCTCCGGTGCGACCCTGTACGTGCGTCCGTTTATGATTGGCTCTGGTGACGTGATTGGCGTGGCTCCTGCTCCTGAGTACACGTTCCGCATTCTCGTGACTCCGGTCGGTCCGTACTTTAAGGGCGGCCTTAAGCCCGTTAAGCTGCGCGTTTCCGAGTATGACCGTGCAGCCCCGCATGGCACCGGCAACATCAAGGCCGGCCTGAACTACGCCATGTCCCTTAAGCCCACGATGGAGGCCCATCGCGAGGGCTATGCCGAGAACCTGTATCTTGACTCCGAGTCTCGCACCTATGTCGAGGAGACCGGTGGCGCCAACGTCCTGTTCGTGAAAGAGGACGGCACCCTCGTTGTTCCTCAGTCGCACACCGACTCGATCCTGCCCTCCATCACCCGTCGCTCGCTCGTTCAGGTCGCTCAGGACCTGGGCATGACCGTTGATCAGCGTCCCGTCGAGTGGGCCGAGGTCAAGGCCGGCACCTTTGTCGAGTGCGGTCTGTGCGGCACCGCTGCTGTTATCTCCCCGGTCGGCGAGATTGACAACAAGGTTTATGGTGCCGACGAGACCGTGACCTTCCCGGCTGGCTGCACCGAGATCGGCCCTGTTATGAAGAAACTTCGCGAGACCCTGACTGGTATTCAGTCTGGTGCTGTCGAGGATAAGCACAACTGGGTTTACACCGTCGCGTAAGCTGTCTTGTATGTTCGGCCCGAGGGCGACCTTCCTTTCCGGCGCGTCCTCGGACATGAAAGAACCCCCGCTGCGCACTACGTGCGGCGGGGGTTCTTTCATCCTGCGGAGTGCGCCTGGGTGTGGGCTCCATAAGGAGCTTGGCCCTAGTGACCCCGCGCAGTTCTGTAGGAAAACCCGCACCAGGAAGAGGTGCGTGCGCGGTTTTCCGGTTGCCGCTCGCCTGGGGTGG
Source organism: Collinsella sp. LCP19S3_C9 (assembly GCF_052121575.1). Taxonomy (NCBI): domain Bacteria; kingdom Bacillati; phylum Actinomycetota; class Coriobacteriia; order Coriobacteriales; family Coriobacteriaceae; genus Collinsella; species Collinsella sp. LCP19S3_C9. The sequence goes on along the minus strand of NZ_JBQKDZ010000006.1, from coordinate 62,227 downwards.
GACGGGGCGTACATTTTTGGGAGTTTTCAGCAGCCGGGTGCGCATGCATACGGGATTTTGGGCGAAAGTCAGGCGCCGTGAGCCGCATCCTGTAGAAAATGAGTGATCCCTGAGGTGCTGAGGGCTCAGAATCAGGGTTTTCAACGCGGTTTTGTGGGCCCGTTCCTGTTCCTTTGGGCTCCAGGATGCTGAAAACTCCAAAATTTGCACGCCGCCCTCTGGGGTACCTGTGGGCAAAAAGCAACCGTCCCGCCGAAGTATGCATTCGACGGGACGGTTTATGCATATACCCGATTAAGGATACGCTGCGGATCTGTTAGAACTTGACGGTCGGTGCCTGGCGGGCAGCTTCGGCGGCCTCGAAGCCCTGGCGCTCCTTAAACTGGAAGATGCCGGCAAAGATAACGGCCGGGAACGTCTGGATGGCGTTGTTGTAGCTGAGCACGCAGTCGTTGTAGCTCTGGCGCGCGTAGCTCACCTTGTTCTCGGTGTCCTCGAGCGTAGCCTGGAGCTGCATAAAGTTGGTGTTCGCCTTAAGGTCGGGGTAGGCCTCGGCCACGGCAAAGAGCTGGCGCAGCGCACCGGTCAGCACGTTGTCGGCTTCCATTTTGGCCTCGGGGGTGGTGGCGCTTACGGCGGTGTTGCGCGCGTTGATCACGGCGGCGAGCGTGTCCTGCTCGTGCTTGGCGTAGCCCTTGACGGTCTCGACCAGGTTGGGGATCAGGTCGTTGCGGCGCTGCAGCTGCGTGTCGATGTTCTGCCAGGCGTTATCGATACGATTGCGCTTGGTAACCATGTTGTTGTAGATGCCAGCGATGGCGCAGACGATCACAACGACAACAACGATACCGATGATGACGGGAAGCATGATGTCTCCGTTTCGAATGGCAGCGGCGTTTTGCGCCGGCCGTTGTTGGTATAACGTATCTAGTATACCCGCAACCTTTGGCGGTGCCGAACTTTCCGGTAAGCGTTTTGTTTCAACCAGGGAGGGGGCGCCAATATCGAACGGTTGGTACAGGTGTAAGATATGCGACAAATTACGGAATGCTGTCTACGCCTTGAGGATGGCGATACGGATGGACCTTCGCATCAAGAAAACCTATCGTGCCCTGTTCGACGCCTTTACCGAGCTTTTGGAAGAGTATCGGTTTGAGGATTTGACGGTTGCCATGCTTTGCGACCGGGCCCTGATTCGCCGCACGACGTTCTATAAGCATTTTCGCGATAAAAACGATTATTTTGCCTTCTATATCGATGAGCTTATGACGGGCTTGCCGCAAAACCAGACCGACGCAGCGGACGCGGAGCCGCTTGTGGATGTACAGGCGCTTCGCCATGAGGTCTTTGACGATGCCATGAATATGGTACTGGCGCATGAGCAGCTCATGGATAACCTTTTGGCGAGCAGCATGTCGGGCATGCTGACCGGCATGATTTGCGACCGCATCGCGCATTCCATCCGTGAGCGCGTGATGAGCTCGCTTGCCGAAGACGCCCTGGCGCCCGTTTCGCTTGAGACGACATCGGAATTTATCGCCGGTGGCATTATTCGAGTGTTCACAAATTGGTGGGAATCGGGCCACGATCTTGAGCGTCGACCCGAGATGGCCGACGTGGTCGATGCGCTGTTTGAGCGCACCATGACGCCGGTGAATCACTAAGGTGGCGGAGAGAGGGGGATTCGAACCCCCGGAACGCTCTCGCGCTCAACGGTTTTCAAGACCGCCGCATTCAACCGCTCTGCCATCTCTCCGTGAGTCGTAATGATAGCATCGTTTTGAATTTGCAACAGGGAAGGCGAACGATGACGATCACCGAAATCGACGAGAAGTTCATGCGCGAGGCGCTGGCGGAGGCGCGCGCCGCTGCGACAGTGGGCGAGGTGCCGATTGGTGCTGTGGTGGTGCGTGCGGGCGAGATTGTCGCGAGGGCGCATAATCGCCGTGAGCTCGACCAGGACCCTTCGGCACATGCCGAGTTTTTGGCCCTGTGCGCCGCCGCTCAGACGCTTGGGCGTTGGCGCCTTTCCGATTGTACGGTCTACGTGACGCTCGAACCCTGCTGCATGTGCGCGGGGCTTATGGTTAACGCGCGCGTGGGGCGTTGCGTGTATGGTGCGGCTGATGCCAAGGCGGGCGCGGTGGGCTCGCTGTATGACCTCAATGCCGATTCGCGCCTGAACCATCGGTTTAATGTGACCGCCGGCGTGCTGGCAGACGAGTGTCGTGAGGTGTTGAGCGGCTATTTTAGTGGGCTGCGTGACACCGATGGTGCTGTCTGCGGTTGTGGGGCCGATCTTGAGACGCATGCCGCTCATGCCAAGGCACTCACGTGTGCCGAAGATATTGCCGTTGAGGCGGTCGATTTTGGTGTCGCGTGCCGCCGGCCCCGCCGTGTGCTGCTGGCGATCGACTCCTTTAAGGGCAGCGTTTCGAGTGCACAGGCGGAGTCGGCGGTTGTCGAGGGTGTACGCCGCGCTTGGCCCGATGCCGATGTGTGCACATTGCCGCTGGCAGATGGTGGCGAGGGAACGCTCGATGCCGTCGCCGCGCGCGGCGGCGAGCTTTTGACCTGCGAGGTTGCAGGGCCCTTGGGCGATCGCGTGTCTGCCCGGATGCTGGTGGACGGCGAGCACGAGTCGGCTGTAGTTGAGACGGCCGAGGCGGCGGGTATTGGGTATTCGCCCTGCACGGAATCGGCGGCGATCGCGGCTTCGACCTATGGCGTGGGCGAGCTCATGCTTCGCGCGGTCCGTGCTGGGGCAAAGACTATCTATATTGGCTTGGGCGGCAGCGCTACCAACGATGGCGGCGCCGGTATGCTGCAGGCGCTGGGCGCGCATCTTGTCGACGAGTGTGGCTGCAATATCGCCCCCGGTCTTGCGGGTCTCGAACACGTGGTGAGTATCGATTTGGCGCCAGCGCTTCGGGCGCTGAATGGCGTGCGTATCGTGGTGCTTTCCGATGTTGAGAATCCGCTCGTGGGGCGCCGAGGAGCCCTGACGGTGTTTGGCGGGCAGAAAGGCCTGCCGACGGGTGACGTCGAGGCGCTGCGCGGGTACGACGGATGGATGGTCGGCTATGGCCGCCTGCTCGATGCGGCGATTGCTAGGGCGCGGGCTCAGGGGTTGTTGCGCACACCCGAGGGCGCACGGGCATTTGGCTCGGTGCTCGGCGTGCCCGGCGCGGGCGCGGCGGGTGGCTTGGGTGCCGCGCTGCTGGCGCTCGGTGCGGAGCTGCGCTCGGGCGTGGAGACGGTGCTCGATTTGATTGGGTTTGACGAGTGCGTGCGCAATGCCGATCTGGTCATAACGGGCGAGGGCAATATGGACGAGCAATCCGCCGCCGGTAAGGCGCCGGTGGGCGTGGCCCGTCGTGCGAAGCGATATAGCAAGCCGGTGGTCGCCGTCGTGGGCGGTCGTGCCGACAACCTGGATGCGGTGTATGGACAGGGTATCGACTTGGTTCTGCCGGTTTGCCGCAGGCCCATGCCCCTTGACCAAGCGCTCGACCCCCAGGAAGCCACAACCAACCTCATCTGTGCCGGCGAGGCAGCCGCTCGAGCCTACGACCTCGGCCGCCTCTAAAACCTATCTCCCTATAAGTTGCGGTGAAATACGGAGTGTTTTTGCCTTTAAGGGGCCAATTCAGTCCGTATTCCACCGCAACTTCGAGAATGTCCATTCGAGGTTGGCTGCTTTGGGTCGGACCGTTCGCCACGAAATGCGGCCGTCTACTACGTTAAACCGGCCACCCTCGACCATCCCGGAATTTACAAAAAGAAAACCGCAGGTAGAGAGCTTGCCGATTTTCGAAAAAGTCGGCTATGGTCGACCCCTGCGACCTAAACGTAGTAGATGGGCCCTTTCCGTGGCACAGCTCCGTCCCAAAAAGACTGCCCCGGGAGCCCGGTTTGGCCAAGTAGCCAAAATAGCTCCGTCCCAAATTAGCTACCTTGTGGGGCGCGAATGGTTAGTTTTGAGCTTAAGTGGCAACCTGATGTTGGATTTCGGGTCGCTTAAATTGTTACAATTTTAACTGTATAGCGATGTCCCGCCTTGCGTTTCTGCGCGGGGGGGGGGGCGTATATTTACATCGATGAGGAGGACGACACATATAATGAGCCGCTTCTTGCCGTCCTCATGGATTGGGGAGGCCTTCATGAATCGCGTGTGCGCGAGAGTTCGAGAAATACTAAAGCCTTTTGGCAAGAAAACCAATACCGCAAAGCGTGTCCTGAGGTTTTTGACTGTCCCGCTGGCAGCGTGCGCGCTCATGTTTGGCGCGACGAGTGCGTCGGCCGATCAAGCGGTTCCCTTTAGCAACCACACCGTGCAGACGGTGAATCCCACCGGCACCACGGTAAATCTGTTCGACTATTGGGTCGTGAACGGTGACAATGATAAGTCCGTCAACATAAACAACAATAATGGTAATAACAACACTGGAATCAACAAAGATCACCAGCTCAAGTTCAATGGCGGCGCCGGATCGGGCATTAATAAATGGACGGGAAGAAGCGGCGTCGACGGCTTTGGACGTCTTCCATTTGTGAAGAACACGCTGGTGAATGGCTATCCCGAGATCAAGGCTGGCACCTATACCTCATACGGCACGAAAGGCGATTGCACCGATGAATCGCTGGCCTATCTCTTTAACAATGCCAGCCAGGCCAATGGCAAACAGGACGGCAAGGCCGTTTACAGCAACGTGAATGGGCTCTTCCAGCTCAAAGATGGCTATTACGTTTACGACTCGTATGGTTCTAACGGCAACTATGCCGTATATAACCCCACGACCAACTCCTTTAACGTTTACGATAAGGCGGGCGTATATAAGAGCAAAGTATCAGATACAAATCTGGGCCAGTTCTTCCCCTTTGATTCGGCCCGCAAGGTTTTTGAAGAGAAGAACGGTCAGCTCTCTCCTATAGGAATAACGGACGGAACGAACGATAAGCTCAACCACCACTTTGGCATGTCCATGACAACGGAGTTTGTCCAGCCTAAGGAAGGCAAGACCACCAAAAACGAGGATATGATCTTTGAGTTCTCGGGTGACGACGACGTCTGGGTGTACATCGATGGCGTACTCGTGGGCGATCTGGGTGGCATCCACGAGAAGGCGACGCTCAAGATCAACTTCGCCACCGGTGGCGTGCATGTCGGTCATGTTGACAATGCAAATGATCCCGAAAAGACAATTCAAGACACCACCATTAGGGCGATGTTCGAAGCCGCCGGCGCAGATACCACCAACTTCTCCGGCAACACCTTCCTCAACAGCACCAAGCACACGCTGAGCTTCTTCTATCTGGAGCGTGGCGCGGGTGCATCGAACATGTCGCTCAAGTTCAACCTCACCACCCTGCCGTCGTCCGAGGTCGCGAAGGTCGACCAAAACGGCGAGGCAGTCAATGACGCAACCTTCAAGCTGTACCGGTCCGATGGACCAGATGCCGACTGGAATAAGGGTGAGCTCGTCGCTCAGGGTACGACGAAAGACGGGGGTCAGCTGATACTTCAAAAGTCGAACGGTTCCGTCCTCTCGTTTGACGAAGAGCACAACACCAATCATTGCGACTACTTTGTACTCAAAGAGGTTGGCCTGCCCGCGGGATACCGCTCGAGCCTGACCTCGTCGACCACTGCAACGCCAGGCGAGTTGCATTTGCAGTACAAGCCAGCCGCGGCAAGTGGCACGGGCGGCGTGGTGGTTGCGCCGCAAACAACGGTCACCATGGCCGACGACGCAACGCAATGGACGGGTAGCCGCATGTGGCTCAACGGTGGTTATCTGGCTGCCAAGGAGACCATCTCTCTTCCTGAAAGTACGCAAGACAATAAGAGCAATCCCATTAGCTCGGGTACGACATTTGCTGTCGTGCTCAAACGCACCGATAAAACTAAGAAAGACACGGACGAAAGTGCGTGGACGGCGGTCACGGGCAACCCGCTCAATGGCTATATGCTGTGCTCCGCGCACGGCATTGCCGGTGCGGTCGAGGCTGCCAAATCGGCGGACACGAGTGTCTTTGCCGTCAACACCAAGGGCGACTACGAGGTAACGGTTAGGTCGCTGCCCGGAGATATCGAGAAGTACGCCGCCATGATGACGGACAAGTCGAAGGCGGAATATACCGTGGCGGTGTATCACACCACGGCATCATCTCTGGCGGAGGCAACCACCGACAACACCTCTATGGTCCAATATCAAATGACAAACAGGCAGTTCTCTACGGTGATCCACCTCACCAACGTTCAAAACCGTCTGTTTGTGCAGAAGGTTGACGACCTGGGCGAACCCGTGAACGGCGCAACGTTTGAGTTATACAAGGCCGAGGATGTTACCGGCGATAGCCCCAGCACGTATGCCATTAAAACCGGCGCCACGCCGTATGACACCGTGCAGGCAAACGGCATGACCTATCCGTATGACATAGAGGGTGCCGCATGCTTCCCGCTCGATTCGACAAATCATGCGCCCCTTATCAAGGGTACGTACTACCTGCGTGAGTCTGTAAGTCCAGATGGCCATGAGATTAACAACACCATCACCAAGGTAATCGTGGACGATTCGGGTGTGTATGTGGATGCCGGCAAGAAAGGCGACGGTGTGCTCAGCATGAGCGGCCCTGGTTCGCTGATTGCCTCCCTGGCGCAGTTTGGCTCTCCCGACTCGATCGACAATACGCTTACGCACATCAAGGGTAAGCTGCAGAGTGCGGTCGTTGACGCCAACGGAAACCTGGCATGGGGCCAGACAAGTACCGCCGAGGGCGTGACGCCTTCTCTTGCGGGCAACTTGATGCATATGCGCTATGACAAGACGACGCAAGGTGCCAAGACCATCCTGCGCTATGTGGAGGACGGTGGCGAGCGCGACAACAAGCTGGCTACTATCTATGCGGACACGGGCGTAAACCGCATGGCCCTTTATCAAGAGGATGATCCAAAATATATAGACGATGCCTCCAAGACCCGTACTAATCTGGGCACGCTTCAGCTCAATCATCTCTTTACCACGGGAACGGGCGTGCAGTATGCCGACCGTCGTGTGGCACGCCTGCAGGTGACCAAGACGGTGACGGCAGATACTGGTCTTACTGCACCCACTAAGGATGCGAAAGGCGACGACCTGACCTTTACGTTTAAGTTCACCCTGCCGGAGTCCCAGAAGGGCTACGAGGCGCATGTGTTCGATGCGGACGGCAAAGCCGTGGGCGACTCTTTCACGCTCAAGAACGGCTACACCCATTCCATCAAGGCCGGCGAGACCATCCGCGTATACGACCTTAAGCAGGGCGACAGCTATAGCGTGAGCGAGCTCACCACCAAGAGCGAGGCGTCCAGCGGCGACGTGTTGGCGAGTATCGTCAACGCTGTGACCGGCTCTGCCGACGAGTCGGTGCTTCCGGCTGGTTTTAGCCTCGTGAGCCGCAAAGCCGGTGGCGAGGAGCAGTCGGGAACTGGCAACACCATCGAGGGCAAGATTGTAACGCTCGTGGACGGGGAGATCCCTGCGAGCAACAAACTCGAGTTTACCAACAACTACAGCGCCAGCCCCGTAAAGCTCGACGCCCAGAATAGTCTGAGCGCCAAGAAGGTGCTCGAAGGTCGCGATTGGGTCGATGGCGATTCCTTTACCGTGCAGCTTACGGCCGACGACGGCGTTCCCATGCCCGGCGGTGCCAAGAGCAAGGTGGCTACGGTTGAGCTCACCAAGAATACCCAGACGGCGACATTTGGCGATATTACCTATACCAAGCCGGGTACCTACACCTATACCATCTCGGAGGTTATCCCCGGATCCGATGCCAGGGCAGACGGCATAAGCTACTCTGCCGCCTCCTATACTGCGAAGGTTGTGGTGGAGGATAACCAAGCCGGCGCTCTGGTCGTTACGAGCGTGAAGGTAGTGCAGGAGTGCAACGACGCGGGTGTCGAGACCAAGACGGATGTTGCCGATAGGGTCGCAACCTTCACCAACCGCTACGATATACACGAAACGAAGATCATCATCCATGCTCAAAAGATTCTGACCGACAACGCCGGGACGTTCCCACTTGCCCAGAACACCTTTAGCTTTACACTCGAGGGCGTTGGCGGCCTAGCGGATGTCAACGCAACGTTCAACCCCGATGCGGTCGATACGAGCGTGACGGCTCCCATGCCCGAGGGCAACACCGCAACCGTGGGCAATAACGCCGACGGTACAGTGACGTGGCCGGAAATCTCCTATACCGCCAAGGCGAATGCGGGACGCGCCTACGTGTACAAGTTCGCTGAGAGTCTCGGTAGCACTGCGGGCATGGACTACGATCGATCGGTCTATTACGCCGTGGTGCGCAACGCCGAGAAGGGTGCTGGCATCCAGACTTCGATCGAGTACTACAAGATTGCAGAAGACGGCTCGGTAAAGCAGTTGGACACGAACGTTACGCCTTCCTTTACCAATATATATAGCGTGGATCCCACGAGCGTGACCCTGCAGGGTCAGAAGACCGTGAGCGGTCGCGACTGGAACCAGGACGAGAGCTATACCTTTAACCTTGCCGCCGCTACGGACGATACCGGCGCAACTGGTCTGGGTAAGACCACCGCAAAGGCAGTGACGGATGGGGCCGTTGTTATCGGCACTAACCAAGCTGTCGCCAGTGCGCCCGAGTCGGGGCGCATGGCCTCGTTCGTCTTTGGCACCGAAGCCGCCCCGACCGTGACGTTCAACCGCGCGGGCACCTTTAGCTTCAATATCACCGAGAACGCCGCGCAGGATGGCCAGGCGGGCATGTCCATGGACAAACACACCGCACGAGCGACCGTTGTGGTGACCGATCTGGATGAGTTGGGTAATCACACGGGCAAGCTGCGCGTGTCGAGCGTGAGCTACGCCAACACCGGCGCCTCCGATGCGGACAAGGCCGTAACCGGCAAGGCCGCCTTTACCAACGCGTACCATGCGTCGGGTACCTTTGGTGGCGTGACGGTCAGCAAGACCCTTGAGGGTCGCGCCTCTACCGCAGGCCAGTTCACCTTTGCTGTGACGGGCCTTTGGTACAACGGCATTCAGACATCGGTCGATGGCTCCGAGGCTAGCCTGTCCAATACGGCTGCGGGGGCCGGCGTGTCCAGCGCCGTGATGGGCGCAAGCGGGAAAGAGAAGCTCTTTGCCCGTGAGCTCACGGAGCAGGATCTGGGGCGTACGTTTGCCTATCGCATCCGCGAGAACCAGCCTGCGGCTGCCGGCTACACCTATGACACCGGCTACACGGGCGACGCCATCGTGCTCGTCAAGGTTCTTGCGCGCAAAAACGACCCTGCCAAGCTCTACACCGTGACGACGGTGCTCAAGGGCGCGGGTGTGATGGAGCTGCTGGGCGAAGGCGCCGACGCGAGCGCGCTGACGGACGAAAAGGTCGTCCAGCTCAAGCAAGATTCGACTACCTACGTGCAGCAGTACGATGCAAGTGAGGCCGGCGCCACAACGCCTGCCGTCTCGTTTGTGAATCGCTATGAGGCAAGCCTCGACTATGGCGCTGCTGGCGGTCTGCAGATCGAGAAGACGTTGACGTATCCCAAGGACGCGACCATTTTTGGCTCGCCTAAGAGCACGTTCCGTTATATCGTCAAGCCTGCCGACGAGATATCTGCCAGCAAGGTTGGCATTTCCACGGACGGCAAGGTCTTTGAGGCGGCAAATGTCGAGGCCGACGCCCCCAAGACCGTGAGTTTGATACCTGCGGGTGGGTTGACCTTCACTCAGGATGATGCTGGCAAGACGTTCACCTATACGGTGGGCGAGATTGACGACAAGGCGACGGGCTATACGTACGACAAGACGGTCCATACGGTTAAGGCTGTCGTGGCGGATAATGGCGACAGCACGCTTAGGGTCACGACATCGGTAAGCAAGCAGGTCGATGGCGAGGATGAGCTCGAGGGCCAGTGGATCTATCCGTCTGGTGCAACGTCCACCGGTGTCGCGACGGTCAAATTCAAGAACACCTATACGGTCACCGAGGCGGCAACCTACACCCCGTCCGTGACGAAGGTGGTTGCCGGTGCCGATGCTCCGGGCAAGTTCACCTTTGCTATGACCGCGGCTGACGATGCTACCAAGACTGCCATCGATGGCAAGCTCATCACCGGCTCTTCGATGAGCGAGGACAACGGCTACGCTGAGGAGAAGCAAACGACGGCGGCCCTCAAGGACGGGGAGCACGAAAAGATTGACTTCTCAAAGCTCACCTTCAACAAGCCGGGCACGTATAAGTTCGCTATTAACGAACAAGTTCCGAATGTTCTCGGCGAGTGGAAGTATGACACGCACCCTTATGTCCTGACCATTACCGTAACCGATGAGGGCGGCAAGCTTGTGGCGCGTGCCGATGGCACGACCGGCTTGGAAGGCTTCATCTTTACCAATAGTTACCAAACTTCAACGAGCTACGAGCTCCAGGGCGGTCTTGAGATCGTCAAGACGCTCAGCGGGCACGGCCTGCATGCTGGCATGTTTGGCTTTACGGTGACGGGCGAGGACACCGCCTCAACCGAAAAGCTTAAGGAGCTGTTGCGTGCGGACAAGGATAAGGGCGAGCTTGTCGTTACAAACGATGAGCCGCAAACCGATGGCACGTCCCATACCGGTATTTTGGGAGGCCTGACCTTTGCGACGAAAGATGCGGGTAAGACGTTTACCTATAAGGTGGTCGAGAACGACGCAGGCCAAGGCGGCTATACATACGACTCCACCTATTGGGAGGTAGAGATTGCGGTTAAGAAACGCGGCGATGGTTCGCTCTACACCGTGACCACGGCCAAGCACTATGGCGCCAACGGAGATGAAGATGTCCACGACGCAAAGACCTTTAGCTCCGAGAACGGTGTTGCCAAGGCTCAGGTGTTCTTTACCAACAGCTACGCTGCGACCGGAACATTCGACGGTCTTACTGCCGAGAAGGTGATGGACTCCGGCGACAAGATCGAGGCTGGCCAGTATACGTTTGACCTGTATGCCGAGAAGGCCGATGGCTCGCTCGAAAAGATGGATGAGGGCGCGACCCAAGCAGGCGAGAACGGTACCGCAACGGTCGACTTCGGCAAGGTTTACTTTAAGCTTGGCGATGCTGCCAGCGAAACTCATGAGCAGACGATTGACCTTGCCCGCGCCGTCAACGATGGCGTTGCCATCAAACGGCACAATGCCGACCACACCACTACCTATAGCTTTAACCTGGTGGCAAAGGAGCGCTTGGCCAAACTGCCCGCGGGCGTGCGTCCCGTGGATACGTCTGCGACGTGTCGCGTGCTGCTCGAGGTGACCGACAACAACAACGGCACACTGACGCCCAAGGTGACCTATCGCAATGGTACCGAGAACGGCAAGATCGTCTTCCACAATACGCGCGATAAGGTCAAGACGATCGGCACGGTCGCGAAGCCCAATGTGGACATCGACGGGCAGCTGCTCTCTGTGGGCGACTCCTACGTCTATACCATCAACTGGGTCAATACCGAGGCCGATGCCTTCGTGACCGTGAACGACGAGCTTCCCACGGGCGTCGTGTTCGAGGCCTTTGAGGGCGAGTATGCCGATAAGGGCGCCGCGAGCGGTCAGTTGCTTACCTGGAACCTGGGTGAGCAGCCTGCGGGCAGCCACGGTTCGGTGCGCGTGCGCGTCAAGATTACCGGGGACGCTGTGAAGGACGCCCAGGGTGCGGTCGGCACCGTTGAGAACAAAGCTACCGTAACGGTTGACAACAAGAGCTATACCGGCACCACGACCAACTACGTGCCCAAGAAGTCCGAGAGCGATGCCCAGGATCCTAATGAGTCGGGTGTGGCGCTGGGTGATGAGCTCACCTACACCATCGGCTACAAGAACACCGAGGGCGCGTCTGCCACGGTGACGATCACCGATGCCGTTCCCGCGGGGACCGAGTTCGTGGAGTTCGCGGGCGACCATAAGGATGCCGGCTCCAAGGACAATGACGGCAACCTCACCTGGACGCTGGCGGACGTTCCCGCCGGCAAGGAGGGCACGGTTCAGTTTAAGGTCCGCGTGACCGAGGACGCGTTTAAGAGCGGTGGCGCTTCGGGCAATATTTCCAACCAGGCGTCGGTGACGGTCGGCAACAACCCTGCCGTCAAGACCAACACCACTACCGATGAGGTCTCTGACGGGCGCCTGACGTTGAGCAAGACGGTCGCGGCCGCCGAAGGCATTGTCGCGCCCAACAAGGCATTCACCTTTAAGGTGCTGCTCTACCAGGCCGATGGCGCAACGCCTCTGACCGGTACCTTTGCGTATGCTGGCCGTCCCAGCGGCACCAATGGCACCTATGTAAGTGGACAGATCAAGAGCGGGGACGCCATCGTGCTTAAGGCAGGTGGCTCCGTCACGGTTGCCTTGCCCATGGGTGCGCACTACGTGGTACAGGAGCTCGACTCCAAGGGCGACCTCATGACGAGCGAGGACGGCTTTACGATTGCCGATAAGGCGAATCCCCAGAAAGGTACCGTTGGGCAGGCGACGCAGGTGGGTTTCACCAACGTCTACAGCGTGGAGTCCACGAAGGTGGAAAACGCTTTTAAGGTGCAAAAGAAGATCTCCGGACGCAACTGGATGACATCGGATGCCTTTACCATGACGCTGACTGCCCAGGGTGAGGCACCTATGCCCAAGGGCGCCAAGGAGGGCGTGTCGACGATTGCGCTGCACAAGGATGCCCAGGTCGGCAACTTCGGTACCATCGATTACACCAAGCCCGGCACCTATACCTATGTGATTACCGAGCAGCCGGGTGACGAGGCGACACTCACGTTCTCGAAGGCCACCTATCGTGCCGCCGTCACGGTGACCGACAACGGCGCCGGTAAACTGTCTGCCAAGACCAAGATTGCACAGCTGACCGATGATGCGGGCGACGCTGCTAAGCGCACGGTCGAGGCGGCGGTCTTTACCAACACCGCCAAGACCGGTAGCCTCACCGTCAAGAAGAAGGTCGTCGACGGCGACAGCCAACGCGAGTTTGGCTTTGCGGTTACGCTGACCGACGGGGACGGCGAGCCCGTCTCCGGCACCTTCGGCAAGGGCGATGACGCCGTGACGTTCGCGGACGGCAAGGCAACCTTCACGCTCAAGGACGGCGAGGAGAAGACCATCGCCGGCCTGCCCGTGGACGCGCGCTACATCGTGACCGAGGACGCCGCCGAGGGCTACACGACTGCTGTTAACGGGGCTGACGGCTCCAAGGCCGAAGGCGCCGTGACCGAGGACGGCGCGACCGTCGCGTTCACCAACACGTACGGAACGGCCACCGAGGGCAGGGACGTCTCCACCGCGGGGCTCTTCACCAAGGCGCTCGAGGGCCGCGACTGGGCGGAGGGCGACAGCTTCCGGTTCACGCTCACGGGCGAGGGCGGCGCACCCATGCCCGAGGGCTCTGTCGACGGCTCCAAGACCGTCAGCGTGACGGCCGCCGCCGGCACCAAGGCGGGCGATAGGGTCGCCTTCGACTTTGGCTCCATTCGCTACACGCTTAACGACATCAAGGACGCCGGGTTCGCTGAGGTCGGCGATAAGCGCGTGCGCGCCAAGACCTTCACCTACACGGTGCGCGAGGTCAGGCCCGATGACGGTTCTGCCATCGCCGGCGTGGCCTACGACGGCCACGCCGCCACGATGACGGTGACCGTGACCGACGACGGCTCCGGCAACCTCACGGCCACGACACCCGCGATCGCGCAGGCGAGCGGCGGCGACTTCGTCAACACCTACACGACCGAGCTCGACTACTCGGCCCGCGCGGGCGTGCGCCTGTCCAAGACGCTCTCCGGCCGCGCCATGGAGGCGGGGCAGTTTGCCTTCACCGTGACCGCCGACGCCGAGACGGCCGCCAAGCTCGGCCTCAAGACCGACAGGGACGCCTACGCCGTGGCCGCGGCTGACGACGGAGAGGCCGACCTGGTCGATCTCATCGGTGGTGCCGCGGAGGGCGACGTGAAGTTCACTGACGCCGACGCGGGCAAGGTCTACCGCTTCACCCTCACCGAGACCAAGCTCGGCGGCGTGGGCTACACCAACGACACCGCGCCGCGCACGGTGACCATCGCGCCCGGCTACGACGCCGCGACGGGCAAGCTCACGGTCACGACCACAGTTGCCAAGGACGGTGTCGAGGTCGCCCGCGGCGAGGTCTCCACAGCAGATGATGCCACGGCGGCGCCCGCGCCCGTGACGGTCGCGTTCCAGAACTCCTACGAGGCCACCGGAACGCTCGGCGGCGAGGGCAACGTGGCAATTAATGCCACCAAGACGCTGACGGGTCGCGCCGCGGCGGCGGGCGAGTTCTCGTTCTCCGTCCGTGATGCCCAGGGCAATGTGGTCGCGACCGCGACCAACCAGGCCTCCGGCGACGGCGAGGCCGCGGGGCTCGCGTTCTCGCCCATCGCCTACACCACCGACGCTCTCGAGCAGATGATGGCGGACGGCACCGCCACCAGGGCCGCCGACGGCTCATGGGTCATTCCCTATACCGTATCCGAGGACGGCACGGACCGGCTACCCGCGGGCGTGACGGCGGCCGCCTCGAGCTTCGACATCACGGTCAAGGTGACCGATAACGGTAAGGGCGGGCTGGACGTTAGCGTGGTCTATCCCGAGGGCTCTGATGGCACGCTGTCGTTCGTGAACGGCTACGGTACCAACGAGGCGACGGTCGACCTCGCGGGCACCAAGACGGTGGCGCTTAGCCAGGCCGGACTCGGCCTGGCGCAGGCCGACATCGCGGGCAAGTACACCTTTAAGATTGAGCCGCTGGACGGCGCGCCCGCACCGGTCGACGCCTCCGGCAAGACGGTGACCGAGGCGACCAACGATGCCGCTGGCAACGTCAAGCTGGGCCACATCACGTTCAAGCAGCCGAGCGACCTCGATGACGCCGAGATCGACGGCCAAGGTCTGCGCACCAAGACGTTCGCCTACCGGGTGAGCGAGTCCGGCTCGGTCGACGGCGTGGTCAACGACGCGACGGCGACCAGGACCTTCACGGTCAGGGTCGTCGAGGACACCAACGCGGGCACGCTCGCCGCGGAGGTCCTGCCCGCAGAGGGCACGCCCGAGGGCAAGGGCGCGTTCGAGTTCACCAACACCTACATCGTGAACCCGACGCCGAGCTCCGTCACCAACCAGATCAAGGTGAGCAAGAAGCTCAAGGGCCGTGACCTGGCCGAGGGCGAGTTCGAGTTCCGGCTGGTCGAGCTTGCCGCCGACGGCAGCGAGAGCGTCGCGGCGACGGGCAAGAACGCCGCCGACGGCACGGTCGCGCTCAGCCCCGTCACCTACACCGCGCCCGGCACGCACGGCTACGAGCTGCGCGAGGTCGCCGGCACGGCGGGCGGCGTGACATACGACAGGGCGACGTACCGCGTGCGCACGACGGTTGCCGATGCCAAAAACGGCACGCTCACCGTCAAGCACGAGCTGGCGGATGCCGAGGGCAATGCTGTGGGCGACACCTCGGTGACCTTTACCAACGGCTACGAGGCCGCACCCGTCACCCTCAAGCTGGGCGCCGCCAAGGTACTCAAGGGTGCCGAGCTCATGGCGGGCCAGTTTAGCTTTGAGCTCAAGAGCCGGGACGGCAAGGTCATGTCGACCGCCAAGAATGCTGCCGATGGCAGCGTCACGTTCGATGCGCTGACCTTCAAGCAGGCCGGCACCTACACCTTTACGGTGAGCGAGGTCGATGACAGCCAGGCGCACGTGACCTACGACAAGGCGGTGCACAAGATCGTCGTCACGGTGGGCGACGAGGCGGCAGACGGCACCAAGACGGGCTATCTGTCGGCGAAGGTCTCCTACGAGGGCGACGCAAACATGCCGCCGGTCTTCACCAACAGCTACGCCGAGAATCCCGGGACCCCCGGCACCCCCGAGAACCCCGGCACACCGGGCGGAGGCTCGGGTGGCGGTTCCGATAACGGCTCCGGCGGCAGCTCCAGTGGCGATGGCTCCAAGGGCGGTATGCCCGACACCGGCGACCGCAGCCTGCCGGCGGCCGCGCTCGCGGTCATAGCCGGCACCGGCGCGCTGGCCGTCGCGGGCGGTGCGATCCTGTACCACAGGCGCCGCTAGCGATATGAACGAGTGGGGCGAATCCATCAGATGGGTTCGCCCCACTTGCCGTAGCGGGCAGGAGCGGGTAAGATATACCGAGCGCCAAGCGCGCTCGATGGGTTCGGATGACGACATGTTCCGAATCTGGTCAGGTCCGGAAGGAAGCAGCCATAAGGAGCCTCTGCCGGGCATCCGAATCCATCGAGCGCACGGGCGCTTTTTGGTGCCGCGAAGTGGTCCCGGTGCCGGCGGGCTGTTTGGTGTCTCGCTGGTCCTCGGCTTTGCCTGCGGGATCGCTCGACTACCAAACAGCCCGCCGGCACCGGGACCACTTCGTCCAAAAATCACCCGTAGAGGGCGCATTTATCTGAAGAATTGAATCCCGTGTCTTGCGGCGCTCGCTGGCGTTGCCAAAACATCGGCTGCTACATGCCTTGGGCGCTAGTGACCGTCGCCCTTACATCTGTAACGAGTTGCTTACGCATCTCCAGGGCTCGCCGTACTATCATGAATCAGATTGAAGAGAGATGATGATAGGGAGCGCCTTCTATGATTGAGCTGCTCAGGCGTTTTGGTGGTAAGTTTCTCCGGTATATGGTGATTGGCCCTGCGTGTAAGTTGATCGAAGTGATTTTTGACCTGCTTACGCCGCTCGTGATTGCCCAGATGATCGATAAGGGTATTGGCGCACGCGATGTCAACGCCGTCGTCCACTACGGTATGGTGCTCGCCGCCATGGCTGTGATCGGCATCTCGTTTACGCTCGTCTGCCAAAAGATGGCGGCGCTCACCTCGCAGGGCATGGGCACCGACATCCGCGGCGCACTCTACCAGCACATCAATAAGCTGAGCTATGCCGAACTCGATCGCTTTGGCACGCCGTCGCTCATCACGCGCATCACCAACGACGTCAACCAGGTGCAGCTTGCCGTGGCGCTGGGCGTGCGCATGCTCATCCGCTGGCCCTTCCTGGCGGTGGGCTCCATGTGCGCGGCCCTTGCCATCGACCTTAAGCTCGGCGTGATCTTTTTGATTTGCACGCCCGCCATCGGCTTGGTGTTTTGGTTTGTCATGGCGCGCTGCATTCCGTACTACAAGCAGCTGCAGGCAAAGCTCGACCGCATCGCGCTTGTCTGCCGCGAGGGGCTTTCGGGCGCCCGTGTGGTCCGCGCCTTTGTGCGCGAGGATCACGAGCGCGAGCGCTTTGCCCTAGCCGCCGACGAGCAGGCGCATGTTGCCATCGCGGTGGGCAAGCTCTCATCAATCCTTAACCCCGTCACGTTTTTGGTGATGAACCTAGGCGTGTGCGCCATCCTGTGGGTGGGCGGCATCCAGGTCAACGTGGGTGAGCTTACGCAGGGCCAGGTTATGGCGTTCGTCAACTACATGACGCAGACGCTCACCTCCATCGTGTACGTCGCCAACCTGGTCGTAGTCTTTACCAAGGCGAGCGCCAGCGCGTCGCGCATCAACGAGGTGTTCAATTGTGAGCCGAGCATCACCGACGAGGGCAATCAGCCGGTCGCGCTGCCCAAGCCGAGCGAACTGGCGGGTGGCGCTGTTCCGGTTCCCGCACTGAGCTTTGACCATGCGAGCTTTTCGTTTGGCGCGGGCGCTGCCAACGCCATCAACGATGTGACCCTGGAGCTGCCGGTGGGCAAAACGCTCGGCATTATCGGCGGCACGGGCAGCGGCAAGTCCACACTCGTCTCGCTTATCCCGCGCCTGTACGATGCGAGCGCCGGCAGCGTGAGCGTGATGGGCGCCGACGCGCGCACCTGGCCGCTCGACCAGCTGCGCCATGTGGTCGCGACCGTCCCGCAGCGCGCGTCGCTGGTGAGCGGCACTATCCGCAGCAACCTGACCTGGCGCGACGAGGCGGCAACCGACGAGGAGCTTTGGGCGGCGCTCGATATGGCGCAGGCCAGCGAGTTTGTGCGCAACAAGCCGCAGGGCTTAGATGCCCCGGTCGAGGCGGGCGGCAAGAACTTTAGCGGTGGCCAGCGCCAGCGCCTGACCATCGCACGTGCCCTGGTGGGCTCTCCGCAGATCCTGATCATGGATGACTCCGCCTCGGCGCTCGACTTTAAGACCGACGCAGCGCTTCGCCGTGCCATTCGCGAACGAAGCGTGTGCGGTACCGCCGAGGGCGGGCTGCCGCTGACGACCATCATCGTGAGCCAGCGAGTCTCGACCGTGCGCGACGCCGACGTGATTTGCGTACTCGACCACGGCTCGGTCGCGGGCTTGGGCACGCACGATGAGCTGTATGCAAGCTGCCAGCTCTACCGCGAGATTTGCCAGTCGCAGCTTCGCCGCGAGGAGCTCGAGGGTCAGCAGGGGAGTGCGGCGCCCACGCCCGCTCCAAGCCCCGCGTCCGCCCCAGGTGCCCCGACCGCCCCCGCATCCGTCTGCGCAAAGGAGGGCTGCTAAATGAATCCCTACACTTCCTCCGGTTCGGTCGCCACGATGACGGCCAACGTGTCCGGCAACGATAACCTCAACGACCTGGGCGACGGTCCGCGCCAGCCCGGCGACCCCGAGCGCTATCCCGTGGGCGCGGTAACTCGCCGCCTGCTGGGCTATGTTCGTCCGCACCGCATTTCGTTTGTAGCGTCGTTTGTGAGTGCCGCCGCTTCGGTGATCTTGCAGCTCTACACGCCCATCCTCGTCGGCGAGGGCATCGACCTGATCGTCGCCGCCGGGCAGGTGGACTTCGACGCGCTGCTGCCGCTTGTCACCAAGCTCGCGATTGTCGTCGTAGGTGCTGCGGCTTTCCAGTGGCTGCAGGGCTACTGCGTCAACCGCCTGTCCTACGAGACGGTGCGCGACATGCGCGTGGAGGCGAGCGACAAGCTCAGCCGCATGCCGCTCAGCTTTATCGACAGCCATGCCCACGGCGACCTCATGAGCCGCGTGGTTAACGACGTCGATCAGGTGGGCGATGGCCTGCTGCAGGGCTTTACCCAGCTTTTCACCGGCGTTATCACCATCGTGGGCACGCTCGCGTTTATGCTTTCCATCAACCTGACCATGACGCTCGTGGTGGTGCTCGTCACGCCGCTTTCCATTTTTGCAGCCGGTGCTATTGCCAAGCTCTCCAACAAAAGCTTTACGGCACAGCAGCGCATCCAAGGCCAGCTCGGCGGTCATATCGAGGAGTACGTGGGCGAGCAGAAGCTTGTCGACGCCTTTGCCTATGGCTCCAACGCGCAAGCGAGCTTCGATGCCCTCAATGCCGAGCTCTACACCACGGGCGAGCGCGCGCAGTTTATGGGTTCGCTCTCCAACCCCGGCACGCGCTTTATCAATAACATCATCTATGCCGTGGTCGCTGTGATCGGCTGCGCGGGCGTGATCACGGGCGTGCCGGCGGCGCTTACGGTGGGCGGCGTGCAGATCTTTCTGTCCTATGCTAACCAGTACACCAAGCCGTTCAACGAGGTCACCAACGTTATTACGCAGATCCAGGCGGCGTATGCCTCGGCGCGCCGCATGTTTGCGCTGCTCGATGCGAGCGAGCAGGAGCCCGACGCGTCGGACGCTGTAGAGCTTGCCGCACCGCAGGGCGAGGTCGCCTTTGAGCATGTGGACTTTAGCTACGTGTCCGACCGCAAGCTGCTGCAGGATATCTGCATCGAGGCCAAGCCCGGCATGCGCTTTGCCCTGGTCGGCCCTACGGGCTGTGGCAAGACAACGCTCATCAATTTGCTGCTGCGTTTTTATGATATCGATGCCGGCCGCATTGCGGTCGATGGCCGTTCCTCGCGTGACTACACGCGCGCAAGCCTGCGCCGTGCCTTTGGCATGGTGTTGCAGGATACATGGCTGTTCGAGGGCACGGTGGCAGATAACATCGCCTACGGCTGTCCCGATGCCACGCGCGAGCAGGTTATCGAAGCTGCCAAGCGCGCGCATGCGCACAAGTTTATCGTGCAGCTGCCACAGGGCTACGACACGGTGATTGGCGAGGACGGCGGCACGTTTAGCCAGGGTCAAAAACAGCTGCTGTGCATCGCGCGCGTCATGCTCACCGACCCGGCGATCTTGTTGCTGGACGAGGCGACCTCGAGCATCGATACCCGCACCGAGCTGCAGGTGCAGGCGGCATTCGACGAGCTCATGGCCGGTCGCACAAGCTTTGTGGTGGCGCACCGCCTGAGCACCATTCGCAACGCCGACTGCATTCTGGTGATGCGCGACGGCGAGATTATCGAGCGCGGCACACACGACGAGCTGCTGGCGGCAGACGGCTTCTATGCCGATCTTTACCGCAGCCAGTTTGCCCAGTAGGGGCCACCGATTAGCGGCAGGTGGTTTACATCTGTCACGTTGGTACTAAGATATTCATCTAATAAATTGCATTAGTGGCTTTAGTTTTGGGGGAAACGAGGCAACGTGACTATGACGTGCTCTTTGGTGGTTAACAGCAAGAGCGGCAATACCAGGATGGTTTCGGGCGCGATCAAGCGCGCTCTGCAGGCTGCGGGTGTTGAGTTTGTCCATGCCGCGGCGTTGAGCGACGATGCGGATGCAGATCAGGTTGCGCTCGAGGCGCAGGGCGCCTGTGCGGCCGACACGGTGCTCGTCGGTTTTTGGTGTGACAAGGGCGCGTGCACGCCTTCGGTCGCGGCGTTGCTCTCCACCTTGCACGGCAAGCGCGTCTTTTTGTTTGGCACCTGCGGTTTTGGCGCCGACCAGAGCTATTATCAGCAGATTATCGATCGCGTGACCTCCAATTTGGCCAATGATGCCGAGCTTGTAGGTTGGGCGATGTGCCAGGGCAAGATGGGCCCTGCGGTCAAGCAGCGCTACGAGGCCATGCTCGAGCAAGATTCCGACAACGCCCGCGCTAAGTTGCTGCTCGACAACTGGGTTGCCGCGAAGGACCATCCGACCAAGGAAGATCTGGACAACATGGCGGCAGCCGCCAAGAAGGCCGTGCTGGGCGAGTAGGTCTATCGCTGCCGCGCGTGCGAAATAATACAGAAGCGAAAGCCTCGAGATCCTCGAGGCTTTTTCTTGACACTCGCGGGAGCAACCGTGGCAAGCGTTTGGGGTGACATTTTCCATCACCCCGATGACGAGCCCGTCCTGGAAGACACGCTCTCCTGCATCCGCTGGATGTATTGAGCGTGGGATGGGCTTTCCAGATGGGCAGGGTTTCGGAAAGTGTGTCCCAGAATCGGCGCTCAGACTGGGATACACTTTCCGCTTTACGCCTTGTCCGGAAACTGTGTCCCGGAATTAAGGCTTGGAGTGGGATGCACTTTCCGGTTGAGAGCCTTAGCGGAAAGTGCGACCCGGAATTTACTCTTGAAGTGGGATGCGCTTTCCCAACAGGCCCTCAAGCGGAAAGTGCATCCCACTCCGGACGTGAATTCTGGGACACAGTTTCCGCGATTCGCATGACAGGCCACGCTTCTACCATGAGGTGAGCGCAGTTTCTTTATCAGCCCACTCAACCCGCAACGGGTGAGGGGCGACGGCAGGCGGAGGTACGGGAAAGGTCTGTCGCGAGTTCCGCACGCAAAGGGGGCCACTTAATGTGGCCCCCGTCTTGCGCAGGACTGTTTGAGCAGCAGACCTTTCCCGTACCTCCGCCTGCCGTCGATTTGGGCCCCCGACCCCGTTACTTGATCTCCGCTACTTGATCTTGGTCGTACCCGGCGCCAGGTTGGGGTCGGTCTCGTTGGCCTCGGTCTGGAGGTGCTCGGTGTACACGTTCTTACCGTCGCGGAACATCTCGTAGTACTGCATCTTGGCGTAATCCTCGCGCGCCTTGGTGGCCGCCGCGGCGACGGCGTCTTCGCCGGTGACGTTGGAGGAGAGCGCCCAGCGCAGGCTAGCGTCCTCGTAGCCCACCGAGTTGATGGCGGGCAGCGACTTGCGCAGCGTCATGTGCGCTTTCTGGTAGTCGGTCAGTGGTGCGCCGATCAGCTGCATCAGCTGGGTGGACAGGTAGTTGATGGACAGGTCGTCGACCTCGCTCGTCTGGTCGCAACCGGCAACGTCGTAGTTGGCCCAGATGATGTAGTCGGTCTGCCACAGGCGCTCCTGATGCGTAGCGTCGTCCTCGCCGGTAAACCACTTATCGTTGAACTTGGACGGGAAGAACGGCTGATGGTCGCCCCAGAACACCACGACCACCTTGCGGTCGAGATTGCGCAGGGCATTGAGGAAGTAGCGCAGCGCCTGGTCGGACTGCTCGATGCACGAGACGTACTCGTCGACATCGGAGAGTGTGCCGTCCTCGATGGTCTTGGCGTCCAGATCGGTCGTGTCGATGTTCAGGTGCATCTGCTTATCTGCCGGCAGCAGGCCCGTATCGTAGCCCGAGTGGTTCTGCATGGTCACGTCAAAGATGAACTGCGGGTCGGCGTTCTGGTTGAGCAGCTCAAGGATTTTGTCGTAGGTTGCCTGGTCGGTCACCATGCCGCGCAAGGTGTCGGCTCCCTGGAAGTCGTTGATAGACAGGAACTGGTCAAAGCCAAAGTCCTTGTAGACGTTCTCGCGGTTCCAGTTGGTTGCGTGGTTGGGGTGCATGGCCGTTGTGGAATATCCGAGCGACTTGAACTGCTCTGCCAGGTTCCCGGTCGTTTCCATGTTGTAGATGGTGTAGGGGTACACGCCCGAGCCCAGGTTGGCCATGGAGTTGCCGGTCATAAACTCAAACTCGGTATTGGCGGTGCCGCCGCCGTAGGCGCTCACGTAGAGCTTGCCGCGGCTGAGGCAGTCGGACAGGTTCTTAAAGTACTGCGGGCCCTCGTAGCCGGCGTGCATCTCCTGATAGATCGAAAGATCCGAGAAGGTCTCGTTCATAATGGCGATGACCGTGGGCTTCTCGCTATCGAACTGCTCTTGGGCGGCGGTACGGGCGTCGCTTGTGGCGGCATCGGACTTGTCATAGGCCTTGGCATACTTTTTGAGCGTTGCCTTGGCGTCGTCGGCGGAGTAGTTGGCGGGTTTGGGCGGCTTGATGGACTGTGCCGCACTAATAAAGGCAGGCAGATAGCCCTCGCGCCAGTAGCTCTCGAGCGGGCGCCAGGTGTAGACGGTGATGCCGAGGGTGTTGTAGTAGTCGATAAGCGTGACATGCGCGGTCACGCCGCCCAGGCACAGCACCGCTACGAGCAGGTTGGTGAGCAGCATGCGCTTGGCGTTGGCGGCACCCTTCTGACGGTGCGGTGCTACCAGGCCGGCGTACTCGCATAGCAGCATGGCGATGGCGGTAAAGCCCATGGACAGCACGCAGAACAGCGAGATCGAGTAGGTGTAGCCGCTGCCGGCGACCGCCGCGGCGGTGGAGATGGCCGAAAGGTCGCCCGGCTGGATGGGCATGGATTTAAACGTGATGACGAAGAACTCGGCAATGCCCAGGATAAAGAGGGCGAAGGTCAGGACGGCGGGAGCTGCGCCGCGGCGCTGGAACAGGAAGAACAGGCCGACCATGAGCGTGGTGATGATGGCCCACTCGAGCAGTATGCACAGGGGGTAGACCCAGGTAAAGTCGTGGTTGGACGAGACCTCCATGCCCAGCAGCGCAAAGACGCCGGCGAGCAGCAGGCACAGCACGGCGGCGATGAGCGGTTTGCCCACAAAGGCGCCGCGCAGACGGGCGAGCTTGCCGGTGGGGGCGGGGGCGTCGGGCGCGGCGAACGCAAGGACGCGCGGGGCGATGCGGTCGCGTGCGATGCTGGCCCAGGCGCAGCCGGTGAGGATGGCGTTGGTCAGGATGAGCATCACAAAGGCGAGCGGCTCGTTTTGGGCGACGAGGCCCATGGCGCCCCAAATGGTCAAAAAGAGCTGGAACAGGCCGAAGGCGACGCTCCAGGCAAGAGCGCCCTTGGCAACGGTGCCCGACTGCGCGCGAATGGCTTTGGCCTCGCGCAAGACAAGGAAGACGGTCGCCGCAAGACCGACGAGCGAGATGGCGGCTGCGAACATGCTGAGACTCCTCACAAACTTAAAACTACGAAAGCGGGGGTTTACCCGATTGTTACCAAGATATGCGCTGCGATTGGTGGCTGCGCACAACAACCAGCCATATTAGCGCGCATGTGTGGCGGTGTGGCGCAATGTAGTGGCGACCTGCGCGATAATGGACGGGAATTACACGGAAACGTAAAGGCTTCTTAAAGAAATGGCGAGGTTAAGGCGATGAACGAGCAGGTTTGTATGACGAGTGCGGGCGACGTGGGCGCTGGCATGGGCGGGGGCGGCTATCCGGTCGAGACCACGGGCAACGCGGTGCTGGACATTTTGGAGCACCGTTCGTCCACGCGCGCTTTTGCGCGCGATGACAACGACCGTCCCGTAGCGGTGACCGACGAGCAGCGGGCGGCGATTTTGCATGCGGCGAGCCGCGCGCCGTCGGCAGGCGCCATGATGATGTATTCCATCGTGAGTATCCGCGAGCAGACAACGCTCGATCGCCTGGCCGACCTGTGCGACCACCAGCCCATGATCGCCAAGGCGCCCTGGGCACTTATATTTGTGGTCGACTATGCCAAGTGGATCGATCTGTTTGAGCACGTGGGTTGCTTTGAGCCCGAGTTTGTCGAGCGCACGGGCAAGGCGCCCCGCCGCGCGCCGGGTTTAGGCGACTTTGCCATCGCGGCGCAGGATGCCGTGATCGCTGCCCAAAACGCCGTGGTCGCCGCCGAGGCCCTGGGGCTGGGGAGCTGCTATATCGGCGATGTCGTCGAGAACGCCGAGGAAGTTGCTGCGCTGCTGGACTTGCCGCCCTATACCATGCCGCTGTCGATGCTCATCATCGGCACGCCCCGCAAGGAGCGCCCGGCGATTGCGCATCCCGTGGTGAACCTGGTGCACGAGGAGCGCTATCGCCGCGCCGATGCCGCGACCATGGATGCGCAGGTGGCCGAGATGGACGCGATGTTCCGTCCGCATGCCCGCGAGGTGGGGGAGCGCGTCGTGGATATCTACACCCGCAAGCACACGAGCCCCTTTATGGCCGAGATGAGCCGATCCATGGAGTGGTGGTTCAAAAACTGGCTCGGAAAATGACGAATGTGACAAAGGGACAGTCCCTTTGTCGCATTCCATATCGCCGCGGTGGCCTAAAGGCCGTATAAATGTTTATCTAGCTGGGAAAACAGTGCATTAAAACATGGGACGATTATCTATAATCCCCTCGAACGTTAAAGTTGGGAGGAAACCGGCTTATGGAACAAAAGGCCAAGGAGGCAGCCTCGCACGCTGCGATTCCTGTGAGCATCTCGGCGATGCTCGTCACGCTGGGCGTGGTGTATGGCGATATCGGCACCAGCCCCATGTATGTAACCAAGGCGCTCGTTGCCGGCAACGGCGGCATCGGAAGCGTCACGGAGGAGTTCGTGCTCGGCGCGCTCTCGCTCGTCGTGTGGACGGTCACGCTGCTGACGACCGTCAAGTACGTGCTCATCTCGCTGCGCGCCGACAACCATGGCGAGGGCGGTATCTTTGCTCTGTACAGCTTGGTTAAGCGCTGCGGCAAATGGCTCATCATCCCCGCCATGCTGGGCGGCGCGGCACTGCTCGCCGATGGCATCCTCACGCCTGCCGTTACCGTGACTACGGCTATCGAAGGCCTGCGCACCATTCCGGCAGTCCATGCCGTGCTGGGCGACGATCAGGCCCGCGTCGTGGCCATCACGCTTGCCATCATCATTGCGCTCTTCTTGGTGCAGCGCATCGGCACGGCCAAGATCGGCCACGCCTTTGGCCCCATCATGACGCTGTGGTTCCTGTTCCTGGGCGGCACGGGTCTGTTCTTTGTCTTCCAGCACCCCGCCGTGCTGCTGTGCCTCAACCCGGTGCGCGGCATCGCCTTTTTGTTGAGCCCCAACAACCATGCGGGCATCATGATTCTGGGCAGCTGCTTCCTCGCCACCACCGGTGCCGAGGCGCTCTACTCCGACATGGGCCACGTGGGCCGTGGCAACATCTACGCAACCTGGCCGTTCGTTAAGTGCTGCTTGCTGCTGTCCTACATGGGCCAGGGCGCGTGGCTTATCAACAACGCCGGCAACCCGGAGCTCATGGGTATCGCCGACCTCAACCCCTTCTACCAGATGCTTACCCCGGGCCTGCGTCCCTTTGCCGTCGGCCTTTCCACCGTCGCGGCCATCATTGCCTCGCAGGCGCTCATCACCGGCGCTTTCTCGCTGGTGTCCGAGGCCAGCCGCCTGGACCTCATGCCGCACATGCAGGTCTTCTACCCTGCCGAGACCAAGGGCCAGCTCTATATTCCCATGGTCAACAACGTCATGCTTGTGGGCTGCGTCATCGTGGTGCTGCTGTTCCAGAGCTCGGCGCACATGGAGGCCGCCTACGGCTTGGCGATCACCCTGACCATGATGTGCACGACGCTGCTGCTCTTCTTCTACTTGCATGTTGATCGCGGCCTTAAGGTCGTCCCGTATATCTTCGTTGCGTTCTTCCTTATGCTCGAGGGCTTCTTCTTTGTGAGTTCGCTCACCAAATTTTTCCACGGTGGCTATTTCACTATTCTTATGGCCATGCTCATCATGGGCGTTATGCTGTGCTGGTACAACGGCACGGCGGTCGAGCGGCGTCAGTTTACGCTGCTGCCGCTGCGCAGCTATCTGCCGCAGCTCAAGCGCCTGCGCGACGACGATCGCTATGAGCTTATGAGCGACAACATCGTGTACCTGACCAAGGACACCAATACCGACTACATCGACCGCGATATCGTCTACTCGATTCTGGACAAGCATCCCAAGCGCGCCCGCGCCTGGTGGTTCGTGAACGTCGAGACCATGGACGAACCGCATACCTTTGCCTATTCGGTCGAGACGTTTGGCACCGACTATGTTTTCCGCGTGCATCTGTACTTGGGCTACAAGGTTAACCAGCGCGTGAACGCCTACCTGCGCCAGGTTGTTCAGGATCTGGCCGCCACTGGCGAGCTGCCGCCGCAGATGCATGACTACTCGGTCTACAAGGATCCGGGCAACATCGGCACGTTTAAGTTCGTCATGATCCGCAAGCTCCTGGCGCCCGAGAGTGACGTGGAGCCGAGCGAGCGCACGGCCATCACGCTCAAGTACATCATCCGCCGCTTTGCCGGTACGCCGGCGCGCTGGTATGGCCTGGAGAACTCCAACGTGAGCTTTGAGTATGTGCCGCTGTTCACCAAGTTCAAGGCTGTGAACAAGATGCGGCGCCTGGCCCCCAACGAGCGCCCGTAGTCGCCGACAGGTTGCATGGAGTTGGCCTTCGATGGACAAGAGTGTGTGCCCTGCTCGCGCACGTGCTGTTTGTCTAACGACCGCAGACTGCAAAGGCTATACACTTGGAACCACCACAAGGGAAACCACCACAAAGGTGCTGTCCCCTCTGTGGTGGTTTTTGTTTTTAAGAGAGGGGCGGGGTGCCGATGGACGTCCGTGCGGACGGCGATATTGCCGATAGCTTTTGGTGGCGGCGCACAACGCTGACACGTCGCAGCCCTCTGTATGACGCCTGCGTATCGGCGGGGCTGCTGGTCGCGGCGACGATTGTGGGTGCGCTGCTCGACCATCCTGGTCTCGCGCCGAGCATCATGATCGTCTATGTGTTCGCCGTGCAGCTGTGCGCATTCTTTACCTGGAGCCGCCTGTATTGTTTGCTGAGCTCGGCTGCCGCCGTAGCGCTCTACAACTTCTTGTTTGTCGACCCGCGCTGCTCGCTATCGTTTATCGACCGCGTCTATCCCGGCATGTTCTTCATCATGTTTGTGGTTTCGCTTGTGTCGAGCTCGATTGCGTTGGCCCTGCGCCGCGCCTTGGCACAGGCTGCCGCCAGCGACCGTCGCACGCATATGGTGCTCGAGACCAACCGCATGCTGCAGCGGTGTTCCGATCAGCAGCAGATTGTGCATGCCATGGCAACGCAGCTGGCGCGTCTTTCGGGCTGTCCGGTCGTGTGGTACAGCGCCGACGCCGACGATGATGACTTGCTGCCGCGTGCGACGTACACGGCCGTGGGTGACGCCTCGCCGGTGCACCAGCTGACGCCCCAGATGCCGCCGCGGCTCTCGGCGTCCGCCTATGTGGGAACGCCGCTCGATGCCACCTATGGCGGCTCGGCGTTTTATGGCGTCTACCTGACGGTTTGCGCAGGCGACAGCTTCGTGCGCTCGGGCGACCCCGCCTCGGTGGTGGGCGTGCTGGCTATCGTTGCCGAGCCCGACGTGCTGACGCACGAGGAACGGACACTTGCCGACGCCATCGTGAGCGAAGGCGAGCTGGCACTCGATCGCGCCCGCGCCATGGAGGCCCGCGAGGAGGCGGCGGTGCTCGCCAAAAACGAACAGCTGCGCGCCAATCTGCTGCGCTCCATCTCGCACGATCTGCGCACACCGCTTACCAGCATTTCGGGCAATGCCGACGTGCTACTCGACCAGGGTTCGACCGGCACGGCCGTGCTCGATAGCCAGACGCGCCGCAGCATGCTCCTTTCCATTCGTTCGGATGCGCAATGGCTCAACGCCACCGTCGAGAATTTGCTCGCCATCACAAAGCTCGAGGGCGGCGGCATGCATCTGTCGACCACGCTCGAGCTCATGGACGATATCGTCGAGGAGGCGCTGCGCCACGTGAATCCGGCTGTACGCGAGCACGATCTTAAGGTGGTGCCGTGCGACGAGCCGGCGCTCGTCAACGTCGATGCACGCCTGATGGTGCAGCTGGTGGTGAACCTGGTGAACAACGCTATTGCCTATACGCCGTCGGGCTCGCATATCGTGATCTCGATTATGGCGAACGATGGACAGGTGGCATGTTTCGTCGCCGATGACGGTCCCGGTATTGCGCCCGAGGAGCAGGGCCGGATCTTTGAATCGTTCTACACTGTCAACCATGGCTTGGCTGATAGCCATCGCAGCGTGGGCTTGGGACTTTCGCTCTGTCGATCCATTATGTTGGCGCATGGCGGTAGCATAGAGGTTGCCGCGGCGGACCCGCACGGCTCGGTCTTTACGATTGGGCTTCCCGCCGCCGACGTTTCGTTTGATAAGGAGTAACGCTGTGTCGAACTCTGCCATGAAACCGCTCATCTTGGTCGTTGAGGACGATCCCGCCGTCCGCAACCTTATCGTTGCCGCGCTCGAGGCGCACGGCTTGCGCCATATGGCCGTGGAGACCGCCCATGCCGCCATCGCCGCCGCCTCATCGCAGGCACCGAGTATTGTGCTGCTCGATCTGGGCCTGCCCGATATGGACGGCGTCAAGGTGGTGGAGTCGGTGCGCGCATGGTCGGGCATGCCGATCATTGTGGTCTCGGCGCGCAGCGAGGATGCGGACAAGATTCGCGCACTCGATGCCGGTGCCGACGACTACCTGACCAAGCCGTTTTCGGTCGAGGAGCTGCTCGCGCGCATTCGCACGACGCTCAGGCGCCTTTCGTATGCGCAAACGGGCGGCGTTGCCTCCGAGGGCTCGTTCGATACCGGTGAGCTGCATATCGATTTTGATGCCGGCATCGCCACGATGGATGGCGAGGAGCTGCATCTGACGCCGATCGAGTACAGGCTCTTGTGCCTGCTGGCGCACAACGCCGACAAGGTGCTGACGCACCAGTTTATCCTGCACGAGATTTGGGGCACGGCAACTAAGAGCGACCTGGCGAGCCTTCGTGTCTTTATGGGCACGTTGCGTAAGAAGATCGAGTCCGATCCGGCGCATCCGCGCTATATCCAGACGCACGTGGGTATCGGCTATCGCCTGGTCACCCAGGGCTAGATCGCCAACCACCATCCCAATATGAGTTGCGGTGAAATACGGTCTAAATTTGCCTAATTCCAGGCAAAACAGTCCGCATTCCACCGCAATTTTGTTTATTTGCCCTTGGGCTTGCTGGCGTAGAACTTCTTCTTTTTGGGCTTGCCGGCGCAGGCAGGCTTGCCGTCGCCGCGCGACCCTCGGTCTCCGGCCTGCGCTTGCGCGGGCGCCGTTGCGCGAGGCTTGCGGGCTTCGGGGTTGCGCAGCTCTTCGGTTCGCTCTGCAATCTCCTCGGCGCTAAAGCCGACTTCGGCCATGGCGTCCTCGATGGGTAGGCGGCGCACGATATAGCAATGGTGCACCTTCTGGTTGCGCGCAAAGTCCTCGGGGATGGTCTGCGCCGTAATGTCCTCTAGCACGACGCCCGCGCGCGCGAGCTTGCGCGTCTCGGGGCGGAAGCCGCGTAGGTTGCAGCTAAAGATGGCGTGGCCGCCCTGTGTGAGCAGGCGCGATACGCCGGCCAAAAGCTCAACATGGTCGCGCTGGACGTCCCAGGTGCGGCGGCCCATCTTTGATGAGTTCGAAAACGTGGGCGGATCGACAAAAATCAGGTCCCAGCGGTTGCGCGTCTGGCGCTGGACGCGAATCCAGGCAAGCACGTCGTCGCGCACAAAATGATGCTGCGGACCAACAAAGCCGTTCTGGCGCATATTGCGCTCGGCCCAGTCCAGGTAGGTGTTGGAGAGGTCGACCGTCACAGTTTCCTCGACGCCGCCGTCTGCCGCATAGCAGGTAGCGGTGCCGGTATAGGCGAACAGGTTGAGAAAGCGCCGCGCCTGCTTGGCGTGCTCGCGCACCAGGTTGCGGGTGACGCGGTGATCCAAGAAGATGCCGACGTCCAGGTAGTCGTCAAAGTTGACGGCAAAGGTAAGGCCGCCCTCCTCGATGAGCGGCAGACGACGGCGTGCGATATTGGCGCGCTCGCCCGAGCCGCCCTTGCCGGCGCCCTGCTTGCCGTACTGCGAGCCGCCGCGCGAACGCATGCGGGCCTTGGCGTGCACGTGCTCGGCGGGAACATCTAGGATGCGCGGCGCGATGGCCAGAATGTCGAGCATGCGGGCCTGGGCAAGCGCGGGATCGATGGTCTTGGGCGCGGCGTATTCGGCGATGACGAGCCAGCGGCCCGGCGTCTGCGGGCAGCCCTCGTATAGATCGATGGCGGCGGAGTAATCGGGTAGGTCGGCATCGTAGACGCGGTAGCAGCTCACGCCCTCGCGCTTTGCCCACTTGCGACGCAGACGGGCGTTCTTGCGCAAGCGGTTGGCGAACTGCTCGGACTCGGGGATGAGCACGGGCAGCGGCTTGCCGTCGCCCAGGTCGAGTGTGGCGGCAGGTTCGGGCATGGGGGTGCTGGCGGCTTTGTCGTTGACTTCGTTGGTATCCGCAACCTCGGCCTCGGCATCTGCGCTGGTCGCAGCCTCAAACGCTGCGGCGGCGTGGTCGAGCGACGGCCAGACTTCGACGGTCGCCTCCTCGTTGTTGGGCATGACGGCGATCGAGCGCTCGGGCTCGGCGTGGAGCGAGCGGGCCAGCAATCCATCGCGGGTGAGCGCGGCGACCGGCGCCGCGGCAAGCTCGGGCGCGCGGCGCAGCTCGCCGACCAGCGTCATGGCGTCGTGCATGAGCGAAAGCGGGGTCTCGGTGGTGTCTGCGACCATGGCGGCACCGGCAACAGCGCCTGCATGGTCCAGCACGGTGGCTGGCTTGGCAGCGCAAAAGTCGACAAAACGCTTGTAGCCGGCGCACTTGACCATGCGCTCGGCAGTCTTGCGGGCAGCGGGGTCAATGTCCACGGCGACGATGCGCGCCTGGCGCTCGCGCGCCGCCGCCTCGCGCTCGCGTGCCTCGGCAAGCAGCTGCTCCCACAGGGCGGCGTCGTGCGGCTGCCAGCCCTCAAAGCCCCAGCGCTCGCGTGCAGCGCCCGGGGCGCGGTCGGTCAGAATGTTCACGGCTTCCAGCAGCAGACCGCCGCCGGCGCACGAGGCGTCGATCAGCGTGGGCAGGGCTTCGTTCTCGTAATCGTCGGCCGTCAACTCGCGCTCGCATAGTGCGGTCCAGCCGACCTGCGCCAGCACCAGGGCGGCGTAGTCGGGGCGCAGCACGTGCGCGCCCTCGCCGGCGCGGGTCGCTGCGGGCGGCAGGCGCTTGAACAGCGGGTCGCCCGAAAGGTCCAGGCTGATGCTCGCGCGGCGCTGACGCAGCGAAAGCAGCAGGTGAACATCGGGATCGGCGGCATCGACATCGGCGCGACGGCCCGTGGTTTCGGCCAGGCGGTCGCACAATGCGTCCTTGGCGCGCAAGGCAGAGAAGCGTGTGTTGCGCAGCTGCTCGGTCACGCCGCGGGCGGTGATGGCGATGGTTGCGCCGGGGCGGATGATGTTCTCCCAGGCGATGTCGTAAACGCTATCGTACAGCTCGTCGGCATCCTGCGCCTCAAAGCGCCCAAGAACCACGAACACGCGGCTCGCCAGGCGCGACCACAGACAGGCGCGGTAGCCTTCTTCGAGCTCGCCCTCAAACGTAGCGCGGCCCTTCAGCCGGCGGACATGCGAAAGCCCGAGGCGTTTAAGCTCATCGGCGAGTGCGGACTCAAAGCCCTCGGGGCAGCTTGCGTAAAATTCCATGGGTGACCTCTCTGGTTGCGTCGCTCCATTATATGATGGATGCTTCGTTTGCCCTCATCCCCGAAAGGAACCAATATGATTGATGCGTGCCCCGATTCCGCCGTGCTCTTTTTTGACGTGGACGGCACGCTGACGTCGTTCGATCCCGACGATATGAGCGATAAGGACTTTTCGGCGGTTCACCCCTCGCAGACGGTGGTTGAGGCGTTCCGTGCACTGCGCGATGCAGGGCACAAGGCATTTATCTGCACGGGTCGCCCCCTGTGGCTTATCGCCGATAGCCTGCGTGCGCTCGACCCCGCGGGCGTCGTGGCCATGGCAGGCGCCACGCTCGAGGTCGAGGGACGCGTGGTACACGAGGACTGCTTTGACGAGGACGTTATCGAGGAGCTTGCGCGCCGTATGGCCGCGGCAGGGATTGAGGCCTTTTTCGAGACCAACGTGGCTACTTTTGCCCTGGAGCCTGTGGGCGTTGAGCAGTCGTCTCTGATCGGCACTTCTGTGGTGCACAGCACCGAGGAAATGCGCGTCGACGGCAGTCTGCGCGTGGGCAAGGTATGCCTCAGTGTGCCCAGTTTGGCTCGCGTAGCCAATGATGACGGCTTTATCGATTGCGAGTTTGAGCTGTGCAACACCGGTGGCCAGAATCGCGAGCTGAGCCCCAAGGGTATTGACAAGGGCGTGGGCGTGGCGCGAGCGCTGGCGTATCTGGGCCGCGAAGGAAATGCGCGCACCTTTGGCTTCGGCGATTCGGGCAACGACCTGGGCATGCTCGCTTCGGTCGAGACGGCTGTCGCCATGGGCAACGCCATGCCCGAGGTCAAGGCGGTCGCCGACTACGTGACCGACGATGTCGCACACGACGGCACCGTCACAGCGATGCGGCATTTCGGCCTTATCTAATGAATCCCGCGTTCTGACGTTTGCTCAAACTGCGACTCTTTGCTTTTGCATGCTCAATCGATTTATCAATCCAAACACTGAGGTGTTTATACCGTTCGCCGAGAAGATAAAAACCGCAGTTCACGCCTTGATAAACGTAGGTAAAGTGTTTAGCAGTTTATCGGCCGTATGCAAACGAAAGGAATCAGGCAGATGGCAATCAAGGTGTTCGCTGACGGTGCAAACCTCGAGGGCATGCTCGACATGTACGAGAACGGCAACGTTCAGGGTTTCACGACCAACCCGTCCCTTATGAAGAAGGGTGGCGTGACGGATTACCGCGCGTTTGCCAAGGAGGTTCTGGCCCACATCACCGATGTGTCCGTCTCGTTTGAGGTCTTTGCCGACGACGTCGAGACCATGGAGGTCGAGGCCCGCGAGATTGCTACCTGGGCCGAGAACGTCTACGTCAAGATTCCATGCGTGACCACCAAGGGCGAGTCCACCGCCGAGCTGGTCCGCAAGCTTTCGGCCGATGGCATCAAGGTCAACGTCACTACCATCTTTACGCCTAAGCAGGTCGATGAGATGGTCGAGGCCGTTGACGCCGAGACGCCGTCTATCATTTCGCTCTTTGCCGGTCGCATCGCCGACACCGGCGTCGATCCCATTCCGTTTATGACGGAGTCGGTCAAGAAGGCCGCCGCCAAGCCCAACTGCGAGGTCCTGTGGGCGTCCACGCGCGAGCTCATCAACATTTACCAGGCCGAGGCCTGCGGTTGCCAGATCATCACGGTGCCCAACAGCATCCTGGCCAAGCGCAAGAACATCGGCCGTGACCCGTACGAGGTCTCGCTCGATACCGTGCGCGGTTTTGCCAAGGATATCGCCGCTTTGGGTTTCCATATTCTGCCCTAAGCAAGGGTACCCCCTGCAGCGACGTGCAAAATCGCGAATTTTCAGCATGGTAAAGACTTTTACCAGCTGGTTGAAGCGCGGAACGGCCCCCGTTTTGGCCCTAAAACGCCAAAACGGGGGCCGTTTTTGCTTTTATGGCCCTCTGAAGCGCCGCGGGGCTATCGGGAGATGCTGAATACTCGCAATTTTGCACGCTGCGAAGAGGGGGACGTCCGCTTTGGCGGCTATTTGCCCTGCACCATGGTGAGGGAGATCTTCTTGCGGTCGCGATCGACCTTTTCGACCCACACCTTGACCGTGTCGCCGACGCGCACCACGTCGCTGGGGTGCTTGACAAAGCGGTTGACCAGCTTGGAGATATGCACGAGGCCGTCCTGGTGCACACACACGTCGACGAAGGCGCCAAAGTCCACAACGTTGCGCACCGTGCCCTTGAGCTCCATGCCGGGTTCCAGGTCGTCGATGGAAAGTGCTGAGCGGCTAAAGACCACCTCGGGCGCGTCGTCGCGCGGGTCTCGGCCAGGCTTCTTGAGCTCGTTGACGATGTCGATGAGCGTGAGGGTGCCGCAGTCCAGGTCGCTTGCCAGCGCCGAAATGCTGCCGATGCGTCGCTCGATATCGGGCACGCCGCCGCGGCTGAGCTCGCTTGCCGCCACACCTGCACGCTCCAGGACGGCCGTGGCCACCTCGTAACTTTCGGGGTGGACGCTCGTCGCATCGAGCGGGTTCTTACCGCCGCTAATGCGCAGGAAGCCCGCGGCGTTGAGATATGCCTTGGGTCCCAGCTTGGGGACCTTCTTGAGCTGGCGGCGATCGGTAAAGGCGCCGTTCTCCTCGCGGTAGGCCACGATGTTTTTGGCTACGCTCGGCGTGATGCCCGATACGTATCCCAGCAGGCTCGCACTTGCGGTGTTTACGTCGACGCCCACGCGGTTGACGACGTCCTCCACCACATGTCCCAGGGTGCGCGAAAGCTCGGCCTGGTCAAGGTCGTGCTGGTACTGGCCAACGCCGATGGACTGGGGCGGAATCTTGACGAGCTCTGCCAGCGGGTCTTGCAGGCGGCGGCCCAGGCTCATGGCGCCACGCACGGTGACGTCCAGGTCGGGATATTCCTGGCTGGCGAGCTCGGAGGCGGAGTACACCGATGCGCCGGCCTCGTTGACGATGGTGTATCGCAGTCCAGGCGCCTGCTCGGCGATGAACTCCGAGACGACTTCCTCGGTCTCGCGGCTGGCGGTGCCGTTGCCGATGACAATGGTGTTGACGCCGTCCTTCTTGACGAGGCGGGCGAGCTCGCGCTTGGTGCCGGCGACGTCGTGGCGCGGCTTGGTGGGGTAGACCACGCCGTGGTCGAGTAGCTTGCCGGTCTCGTCCATGACGGCGACCTTGCAGCCGGTACGGTAGCCCGGATCGAGTGCGAGCACACGGGCGCCGCGTACGGGGCGTGCCGAGAGCAGGCCCTCGAGATTCTTGGCAAAGACGTTGATGGCCTCGGTCTGCGCTCGGACGGTGAGTTTGGCGCGGGCCTCGCGCTCCAACGAGGGGGCCATGAGGCGCTTGTAACCGTCGGCGATGGCGGCATCAAAGACGGGTGCAAACACGCCCTGACGTCGGGGCCAACGGCTGCCGAGACGCGCCGTGGCGGCAGTGCCGTCGACGTTCACGCGCACGCGGAGCTTGCCCTCGCGCTCACCGCGGTCGATAGCCAGCACGCGGTGGTTGGGAACACGGCGCAGCGGCTCGTCATAGCTGTAGTACGGCTCGTAGGGAGTCTTCTCGGTGGGGTCGGTGGCCTCGACGACAATGTCGGCGGTGTTCTGCGTAAAGGCGCGCAGGTCGGCGACGTTCTCGGGGTCCTCGGCCACCGTCTCGGCCACGATGTCCGCCGCGCCGGCAAGCGCCTTTTCGGGCGTGTCGAAGCCGGCCTCCTCGTTGACGTATGCCGCGGCGGCGTCGAGTGCGCTGCCCTTGGCCGAGGCCTGCATGATGATCATGTTGGCGAGCGGTTCAAGGCCTGCCTCGCGGGCCTTCTGCGCGCGAGTCATGCGCTTTTTGCGGTAGGGCTTGTAGAGGTCCTCGACACGCTGGAGCTGCGTGGCCTCGCGAATCTGCAGCTCGAGTTTGGGCGTGAGTTTGCCCTGGGCGTCGATGAGCAGGATGACGTCCTCTTTACGCTGCTCAAGATTGCGCAGGTAGGACAGGCGCTCGTCGAGTGCGCGCAGGGCGACGTCGTCCATGCCGCCCGTGGCTTCCTTGCGGTAGCGCGAAATAAAGGGGATGGTGTTGCCCTCGTCGATGAGCTTGACGGCTGACTCGATGTTGGCGGCCTTAAAGTTGAGCTCGCGGGCAAGCTGGGCGATAAGATCCATGGGACTCCTTGCGTTTAAGGTGCGTTTGCAGCACAGGGCTACCAAGGATACCACCCGACGTTCTGCCAAAGCAGTCTTTTTGGGACGGGGCTTTTTTAGCTACGGTGTTCCGTTAGCTTGACCAGTCTTTTTGGGACGGGGCTAAATTAGCTGTTTTTGGATTAGGGCTCAGTTGCGATTTGTTGATTCATCGATATTGGGATGGAGAACCAGCTAATTTAGCCCCGTCCCAAAAAGACTGTTCCTCCACCACCTCCCAAATCATCCTTACAAAACGAGGCCCTGGCCAAACGGCCAGGGCCTCACCACTTCTTTTCAGGCTGCGATAAAACTCCGTTGGGAGCGTAGGGGATGTTTTGAGCTACTCCAGCTCAAACGCTCCGGTATAGAGCTGGTAGTAATATCCGCGCTTGGCGATCAGCTCGTCGTGGTTGCCACGCTCGATGATGCGGCCGTGATCCAGGCAGATGATTGCGTCGGCGTTGCGCACGGTGGACAGGCGGTGCGCGATGACAAACGTCGTGCGGCCCTCCATGAGCTTATCCATGCCCGCTTGCACGATGGCCTCGGTGCGGGTGTCGATGCTCGACGTGGCCTCGTCCAGAATCATTGCCGGCGGATCGGCGACGGCGGCGCGTGCGATCGAAATCAGCTGGCGCTGGCCCTGCGACAGCTGGGCGCCGTTGCCGGTGAGCATGGTGTCGTAGCCGTCGGGCAGGCGGGTGATAAAGTCGTCGGCGCCCGCGAGCTTGGCCGCCGCGATGCACTCCTCGTCGGTGGCGTCCAGGTTGCCGTAGCGGATGTTATCCATCACAGTGCCGGTGAACAGGTTCACGTCCTGCAGCACCACGCCCAGCGAGCGGCGCAGATCTGACTTGCGGATCTTGTTGACGTTGATGCCGTCGTAGCGGATCTTGCCGTCGGCGATGTCATAGAAGCGGTTGATGAGGTTGGTGATGGTCGTCTTGCCCGCGCCGGTGGCGCCGACAAACGCTACCTTCTGGCCCGGCTTGGCAAACACGGACACGCCGTGCAGCACCTCGTGGTCGGGCGTGTAGCCAAAGTCGACGTTGTCCATGACCAGGTCGCCGCGCAGCGGTACGTACTCGATCTCGCCGGTTGCACGGTGCGGGTGTTTCCATGCCCACATGCCGGTGTGGTGGTCGGCCTCCTCGAGCTGCCAGGTATCGGGGTTCACCTGCGCGTTGACGAGCGTCACGTAGCCTTCGTCGGTCTCGGGCTTCTCGTCGATGAGCTCAAAGATGCGGTCGGCGCCGGCGAGACCCATGACCACGGCGTTGATCTGCTGAGAGATCTGACCGATCTGTCCGCAGAACTGCTTGGTCATGTTGAGGAACGGCACTACGACGGCGATGGACAGCGTCATGCCCGAGATGCTCAGGTTGGGCACGCCCAGCGCCAGGAAAATGCCGCCTGCCAGTGCGACCAGCACGTAGAGCAGGTTGCCCAAGTTCATAAGGATGGGCATGAGGATGTTGGCGTACATGTTGGCCTTTTGCGAGACCTCGAAGAGCTTTTCGTTGCGCTCGTCAAAATCGGCCTCGGCGGCAGACTCGTGGCAGAATGCCTTGACGACCTTCTGGCCGTTCATGACTTCCTCGATATGGCCCTCGACCACGCCGAGCTCGGTCTGCTGCGCAATAAAGAAGCGCGCGGAGTTGGAGCCGAGCAGCTTGGTCATAAAGGTCATAAAGGCGACGCCGGCAATAATCACCAGACACATCCACACGCTGTAGTACAGCATGATAAAGAACACCGTGACGATGACGATGGTCGTCATGAGCAGGTTGGGCAGCGACTGGCTGATCATCTGGCGCAGCGTGTCGATGTCGTTGGTGTAGTGGCTCATGATGTCGCCGCGCTGGTGCGTGTCGAAGTATCGGATCGGTAGGTCCTGCATGCGGTTGAACATCTTCTCGCGCAGCTTTTCCAACGAGCCCTGCGTGATGATGGCCATGGTGCGGTTCCAGAACAGCGAGGACAGGATGCCGACGCCGTAGATGCAGGCGAGGGTGGTCACGAGCTGCGCGATCTTGGGCTGTGCGGCTTCCCAATCGCCCGACTGCCACGATTCGCTAATAATCTGCAGGGCGCTCTGAAGGAAGGTCGCGCCGATGGAGTTGATGACGGCGCAGAGCACCACGCCGGCGACGACGAGGGGCAAAAGCACGGGGTAGAAGCCAAAGAGCGTCTTGATGAGGCGCGACATGGTGCCGCTCTTGCGGTTGAGCGCGCGCTCGGCGGTGGTTGCCTTACTCATGTGCCTCGCCTCCTTCCTGGTTCTGGGCTTGCGTTGTGGATGCCTCGGTGTCGGCCTCGACGGCCCCTTCGCCCTCGGCAGACATCTTGTTTTGCGAGGTAAAGGTCTCGCGGTAGATCTCGCTCGTCTTGAGCAGCTCGTCATGGTTGCCGATCTGAGCGATACGGCCGCCCTCCATGACGATGATGCGGTCTGCGTCCTGCACGGAGCTGATGCGCTGGGCGATGATGAGCTTGGTCGTGTTGGGCAGATAGCTTGCCAGCCCTGCGCGGATCTTGGCATCGGTCTTGGTGTCGACGGCGCTCGTGGAGTCGTCCAGGATCAAGATCTTGGGGCGACGCAGCAGGGCGCGCGCAATGCACAGGCGCTGCTTCTGGCCGCCGGAAACATTGGAGCCGCCCTGCTCGATCCAGGTGTCGTAGCCCTTGGGGAAGCCGTCGACAAACTCATCGGCGCAGGCCAGATGTGCCGCCTCGCGGACTTCCTCGTCGGTGGCGTTCGGGTCGCCCCAGCGCAGATTCTCGGCGATGGTGCCGCTAAACAGCACGTTTTTCTGCAGCACCATGGCTACCTGGTGGCGCAGGGCGTCCAAGTCGTAGTCGCGCACATCCACGCCGCCCACGCGCACGGTGCCTTCGGTGGCGTCGTACAGGCGGGCGATGAGGTTTACAAGCGTGGACTTGGCCGAGCCGGTGCCGCCGATGATGCCGATGGTCTCGCCGCTCTTAATGTGCAGGTCGATATCGTCGAGCGCCTGGCGCTTCGCATGCGCGGAATACTTAAAGCTCACGTGGTCAAAGTCGATGGAGCCATCGGCGACCTCGAGCACGGGCTCGGCGGGATCGGCGATCGTGGGCTCGGCGGCCAGCACCTCGGTGATGCGGTGCGCCGATTCGTCGGCCATGGTCACCATGACAAAGATCATCGACAGCTGCATCAGACTCATGAGGATTTGGAAGCCATAGGTAAAGATCGAGGAGAGCTGGCCCACGTCGAACAGCGTGCCCTGGCTCGTGATGATGAGCTTGGAGCCCAGGTAGATGATGACGACAAACGCGCCATTGACGCAGATGTTCATCATGGGGTTGTTAAAGGCGAGCAGCTTCTCGGCGCGGGTGAAGTCCATCTGGACGTCGCGTGCGGCGGTCGCGAACTTCTCCTTCTCAAAGTCTTCGCGCACATAGCTCTTGACCACGCGCATGCCGGTGACGTTTTCCTCGACGGACTCGTTAAGGGCGTCATACTTGTGGAACACGCGCGAGAAGATGGGGCGCACCTTAAAGATGATAAAGAACAGCCCAAAGCCCAGCAGCGGAATGATAACCAGGTAGACCATGGCAACGCTGCCGCCCATGATAAACGCCATGGTAAAGGCGAAGATCAATACCAGCGGCGCGCGCACGGCGATACGGATGATCATCATAAAGGCCTGCTGCACGTTGTTGATATCGGTGGTCAGGCGCGTGACGAGCGAGGAGGTCGAGAACTCATCGATGTTGGCAAAGCTGAACGTCTGGATCTTGTAGAACAGGTCGTGACGCAGGTTCTTGGCGAACCCGCAGCTCGCATGGCTGCAGGTGACGCCGGCAGCGGCGCCAAAGGCAAGCGACGTCAGCGCGATGAGCACCAAAAAGCCCGCGGTGGGAAGCATCTCGGCTACGGTGGCGCCGTCTTTGATGGCGTCGATCAGGTTGGCGGTGATAAATGGAATCAGCATCTCGCAGAGCACCTCGCCAAGCACGAGCAACGGCGTGGCAACGGTGACTTTCATATAGTCGCGGATGCTGCCCATGAGGGTTTTAATCATCCAGTTCCTCCCAGGTTTTGCGGATTTTATCGAGCATTTCGGCGAGCTGCTCGCGCTCGTCGTGGGTGAGCGCGCTAAAGGCCCGTTCTCTAAAGCGGATGCGGGCCGCCTGGTCGATGCGGGCGTTTTCCCGGCCGGTTTCGGTCAGGCGAATGGTGAGTTGCCGTCGATCCTTGGGGTTACGGCTGCGCTCAATGAGGCCGTTGAGCTCGAGCTTGGACAGGATCTCGGAAAGCGACCCCGGCTTGAGGCCGAAGTGCATGCCGAGTTCCTGCTGCGACATCTCGCCGCCGGGCTGCTTGGCCAGTAGGCAGATGATGGGCGCCTTGCCGGACACGCCTCCGCCATGAAAATGCATGTAATGGCCGCAAAAGCCCAGGTTATTGAGGATGCGCTTGGCAAGCTTGTCTTCCGAGCTAACCGCTTCGGGTACATCCGCCGGCTGTGACGGGTCGCCGCCGGGCTCGTGCGAACAAAGGCTAAGAGGTTCATCGCACATAAATTAGTGCTGCTCCTTTCTTTAGTTAGGTAGTGGAATTGTTTTGTGCCTAACCAATTTAGGAGCGTGAGAAATCAAAGTCAAGGTACCAAACTAGTGGTTACGCGGTTTTACCAAACCGCGTAACGGCTCGACGCTGCAAACCCGCCAGAGCGGCAATCTGCCTTTCAACTTCGGCGGCATGACCAGAAGGTCAATGCCGTCTCGTTTCAAGGCACCTTGCTCACTCTGGCGGGTTTTCGCTGACTTCGCCAAAACATCGGCGTTGCCCTTGTTGGGATAGTCGTTGGGGACGTTCTTGTTTGACTAGTCGTTTAAGAACGTCCCCAACGACTAACTTAAAAACTATGTCGGATTACGGGGCTGAATGACGGATTGCCGACCATGCCGAAATTGGTAAAAAGAAAACCGCAGGTAGAAGGTTCGCTATGATTTGAAAATAAGGGGTGTGGTTGGCTCATTCAGGTTCAGCCCCGTAATCCGGCATAGTTTTGAAATGGCACTGAATAAGTGGCGGCAAATGAGCCGCAATGAAGCAAGCTAGCCCCTCGTTTCCGAAACCTTTCCGCAACAATTTGCCCTTCGTGCCGCTCGACTCCGCTCGCAACGTCCCCTGCGCTACACTTAGTTGCACTGTGGCGCCGTTGCGCCGCGCCCGACCCAAGGGGGACACTCATGAAGAACACTCAGCTGTTGCTGATCAACGATATGTGCGGCTACGGCAAGGTCGCGCTTTCCGCCATGCTGCCGGTGCTGTCGCACATGGGTTACCGTATCCACAATCTGCCGACGGCACTTG
Source organism: Collinsella sp. LCP19S3_C9 (assembly GCF_052121575.1). Classification (NCBI taxonomy): domain Bacteria; kingdom Bacillati; phylum Actinomycetota; class Coriobacteriia; order Coriobacteriales; family Coriobacteriaceae; genus Collinsella; species Collinsella sp. LCP19S3_C9. Next base: position 20,137 of record NZ_JBQKDZ010000006.1, on the reverse strand, counting down.
TGTCCGATACGCTTAACTATCCCAAGTTCTACATCCACGACACCACGGAGTACGTGCGTCAGAGTCTTGCCATCTGGGAAGAACTCGGCTTTGAGTTCGACGCCATCTCGACCGGCTTTATCGTGACCGAGGAAGAGACGCGCATCATCTCGGACTTTTGCCACCGCCGTGCGCAAAAGGGCACCAAGGTGTTCGTCGACCCCATCATGGGCGACAACGGCAAGCTCTATGCGGGCGTGCCCGAGTCCACGATTGGCCTTATGCGGCACCTGCTGGAGTGCGCAGACTACGCGGTGCCCAACTATACCGAGGCGTGCCTGCTTGCCGATAGGCCTATTGCCGAGCAAATTACGCCCGAAGAGGCCCGCGCCCTTGTGGACGCCGTGCGCGAGCTGGGTGCCAAGTCGGTGGTCATTACGAGCACCGTGGTCAATGGCACGAACGCGGTTATCGGTTACGACCATGTAGCGGGGGAGTACTTTACGATTCCCTTTGAGCTCATTCCGGTCTATTTCCCGGGCACGGGCGATACGTTCTCGGCAGTGCTCGTCGGCCGCGTTATGGCAGGTTGGAGTCTGCAGCGCGCGACGTCCGATGCCATGCGTGTGGTGGCCGAGCTTATCGAGCGCAATGCCGACCAAGAGGACAAGTCGGCCGGTCTTCCCATCGAGGCCTGCTTGGATGTGATTGACCATGAGTAATGCTGGCGAGGGCGACATCAGGCCTGCGGGCGAGAACAAGCCGCTCGGCGCGCCGCGTGGCAAGCGTCCGCGTATCCGCGTGAGCTGCGTGGACCAGTTGGGGACGTGTCGCTGCCACCATGGTCACAAGCCGGGCGACGTCTTCGACTTCGACCGCGATCGCGGCAAGATGTGCGCCATGGCCTGTCACGTTGGCTTTCCCTATATCGACATTCTGCGCTATGGCGGAACTGTGCCCGGCAACGAGCCCGGCACGGCAAAGTTCTGCTGCCCCGAGGTCGATACGCTGAACGTCTGGCTTGCCGAGATCGTCGACGAGTAGTTGAGCGCAATGTGGCAAAGGGACAGTCCATTTGCCACATTCGCCGGTGGTGCCCCATCTTTTTCGCTTATAATCTCAAAACTCTGCATTTCATCCGATTTTAGGTTCTAAAAATTCTGCGTTTCATCGATAATCAAGCGTATAAAACTTTGCATTTCATTTGATGACACTGAGGGGGGAGCCTATGCTGCGCAGGAAAATAGCGGCAGAGCTGGAGCGTTGGCTGAAGTCTTCCGAGCAAAAGGCCTTGTTCATTACGGGTTCTCGCCAGATTGGCAAAAGCTATTCGATTCGCGCATTTGGCAAAGCCAACCATGCAACCTACATCGAGCTTAACCTCATGGAAAACCGCCAGGCAAAAGATGCTCTTCTCGAGGCGCGGGATGCCGATGATTTCATCAGCAGGGTGACGCTTCTTTCGGGAAAGTCGATTGCGCCAGGCAAAACACTCGTGTTTATCGATGAGGTCCAAGAGGCCCCCGACATCATGACGATGGCAAAGTTCCTTGTTGAGGACGGGAGGTGCCGTTGGGCGTTTTCGGGGTCAATGCTCGGGACTCAGTTCAAGGGCGTCAGGTCCTATCCGGTGGGGTATGTCCACGAGCTTAGGATGTTCCCGCTCGATTTTGAGGAGTTTTGCTGGGCAATCGGGGTGAGCGAGGGGGCTCGCCAAACGATACGTGACGCGTGTATCAGCGAGAGGCCCATTCCTGATTACATTCATGACGCGATGATGGCAAACTTCAGGACCTATACCGTTGTCGGCGGAATGCCGGAGGTCGTGCAGCGTTTCCTTGACACGCAGGGCGACCTTGCCTCTGTTCGTCAGCTACAGTCAGAGCTCAATGAACAGTACCGGCGGGATATCTCCAGGTATGCAAGCGGGCGAGCCCTTCAGGTGCAGAGCATCTACGATCAGCTCCCTATTATGCTCGAGGGCGAAAACAAGCGCTTCGTGCTCAATTCCATTGACCCCAAGGCTCACTACGAGAAGTATCAGCGAGATTTTGTATGGCTTGTCGATGCCGGCGTTGCTCTCAAAGCCGATATCGTAAGCGAGCCAAAATCGCCCCTGCTCAAGACGGCACGGCCATCGCAGTTCAAGCTCTATCAATCGGATACGGGCATGTTGATGGCGCGCTACCCCGTTGGAGTCGCCCAAGCGGCGTATCTTGATGGCAAGGAGCCCAATCTGGGCGGCATTTACGAAAACGTGGTGGCCCAGCAGCTGGCTGCCCAAAATCGCCAGCTTTACTACTATCAGACAAAAAAGCGCGGTGAAGTGGACTTTGTGGTCGATGGACCGGATGGGACGGCTGTTCCGATCGAGGTTAAATCGGGCTCCTATTACCACGCGCACGCAGCGCTCGGTCATGTGCTTGATACGGCTGAATATGGCGTAAGGCTCGGGATTGTTTTCTCGAGAGGCAACGTTGAGCGCAACGGAGCAGTTCTCTATTTGCCGCTATATGCGACCTGGGCCCTTTCGGATGTTTTGGGCGACTCCTGCGCCGAGGGGATAAAGCTGGAGGTCAAGCCGGTCTAGGGCTAGTCCCTTTGTCACATTCATGAGCGTGGGTTTTCTCCCGTTTAGAGCGCACTTGAACGCTCAAAGTGGGAGAAAACCCACGCTCATTTTTCATGTGGAAGATTATCCGCGCTTGTTTCGCGCCGAAGGCGTGGCCCGCGACCTCGCTTGCCTACAGCTGCTCGAGCATGGCCGTGCAGCCGGCGAGCACGTCGCGGTACGTGGCATCGAAATTGCCGGTGTACCAGGGATCGGCCACGTCGCCGGGGCGCTCGGTCCAATCGAGCAAGCGCGTAATCTTGCCGTCGGGGTCGTCGCCAAAGATGCGACGCAGGCCACGCGCGTTCTCGTCGTCCATATAGACAATGTGGTCCCAGTCGCCATACTCCGCGCGACGCACCTGGCGTGCGCGGTGGGCGACGACGGGAATCCCGACTTCGCGCAGCTTGGCAACGGTGCCGTGGTGTGGCGGGTTGCCAAGCTCCTCGGTCGAGGTCGCGGCGGAATCGATGACAAACTCCACCTCGCGCCTAGCGCGGCGCACGAGCTCGGTAAACACCGACTCGGCCATCGTCGAGCGGCAGATGTTGCCGTGGCAGATAAACAGTACGCGTTGCATAGGGCGATACCTTTCAATCGATTCCGATGCCTCGATTATCGCAGCCGCAACCCCAATGTGATGTGACGAAGGGGCAGGGTCAAATAGTTATCTCTACCTGCGATAATAACAAGATAAGACCTTTATCCCCAACACTTCTGCTGCATTCAACGAGTTGAATGGCTCTAAAAATCAGTTTTCAATATAGGGTGGAGAATCCACTTCATTAAGGCCAGAAATCAGTCAAAAGTAGAAGCAAAAGTAGTAAAAACGTAGTACGGCTCAAATTTTTACTACCAATGTTTACCTGCGGTTTTGTTCAATAGCAAGCATCTCGTCTTGAATATCTTCAAGCCCAAGATGGGTGTAAACGTTGTAGGTGGTGTTGATATCTGAGTGCCCCATAATGTATCTGAGCTTTGCTGGACTCATGCCAGCGCGTGCCATTCGGCTACAGAAAGTGTGCCTGAGCTGGTGCGGAGTTATATGGGGCAGTTCTTCCTTATAGATGCGGTTGTGCTTAATGATGGCGCGTTTGAGCCTATGCTCCCAATGCAGGGCAACGCATGGCATCTCATTCTTGTCTAGGCATATGAAGCCCCTTACCCCATCGATAACAGGCTCTTCTTTTGGCTGCGCCCTCTGTCCGATGAGACTGTGGAAGGCCTTTTCGACAGAGGCGGTCATGGGGATATACCTCATACCAGATTTTGTTTTGGGCTCTTCAATGTAATACTGCATATCTCTCGCGCGATGGAGTTGCTTTTGAACACGTATACAGTGGCTATCGAAGTCAATGTCATCAAAGGTCAGGCCGCAGTATTCAGAAATTCTGAGTCCAGTGTTCAACAAGATAAAGTAAGTTTCAAAGTAGCGCGAGAAGTGATGATCCGAGCGCATGAACTCAAGGAATAGCCGCTCTTGTCTAACGCTTAACGATTCTCTGGATACCGTATCGTTGACCAGAACATTGATAAGTTCGAAGTTAAAAGGGTTGCGTCTTATAATCCCGCATTCTTCGGCCAGTTGGAAAGCTGGTCTGAGTACGCCTCGGATGCTACAGACGCTGCTATATCCCTTTCCAACATCTTGCTGAAGGTGGATGAGCCATTTCTTTGCATCCAACACCGTAATGTTTGATATTTGGGCCTTGCTGAAGCTGTCTGTTTTCAGGTAATTGGTGACGGTTTTATAGGCGCTAACAGTTGTCTTTCGTACCGCAACCTTGGTCGCAAGGTAGTTCTCAACCAGAGTTATGACGTTCATGTTCTCAGGTGCGATGTGGTCGAAGAGGTCTTTTTGAATCTGCTGTTCTTTCTGCCTTAAGCAGAGGTCTCTCTTTTTGCCGTGTGGCGTTTGGTCGTGAATTGTCAAAGTCCACGAATAGACAAAGCAGGTTTTTCCCATCCAATTGGTGTATTTGAACGAGTAGCGACCGTCTGGGCGCTGGCCTTCTCCGCGATGGAGAACCCGACCCTTGTTATCTTTCCTATTCGACATAGCTTGGATCTCCTTCCAGAGACTCAAGCACGACAACATGATTGTAGCTATGGGGTTGTCTATGCCATGGTTAAAGGGTTCGTTTATTGGGTTAAATCAAAGGAAATGAGGCCTATTTGCCCCGTTGAGGCTGGGGTTGGAGTAAGTGTCCATCGGCGCAATTCCAAGCCTGAATTTCGCTCTCAGCGTGCATTTTTGCTATAGGCTGAGCGGACATCAATTGAAATCGCAGTTTGATGTATTCAAACAGGTGATGCCAAGTGTGGGGCATTGGATATTTGTTGCTCAACATATTCGAAGCCTTGGTGTGTAAAAAGTGTCTTGCATCCCGCTGGCCTATCTCTCACAAGTGATGCTGCTGTCCACCGATAGCATTGAAACATGAGCACCCCGAGAGATTGAGCTGCCGATCTCGCAGAGTGTGGAAATGCAAATTACCGAGGAAAGGGCTCGTTGGCGGATTTGGTGCTCAGGCGGAGAGCCGTGCTTCAGGTTCGATGATAAGATTTAAACCACCACAACCGCAATCATGTTTTACATGAGGGCACTCACAACTTAAGAGAAACGAACCAGTGACTGGGAGGACATCTGTCCTTCTCTCAGGCTGGTTCGCTATACCGAGTGCTGAGCGGTTGTGGTGACTGTGGGTGGATGTCCTCCCAACCGCTGCAACAAGAGGCATCTTTCCATTTAATACGTTCGGTTGTTGTCGGATTAAGGAAGAATGCCATGATTAAGAATCTCACTCAGGAAAGCGGTATCGGCAAGGCACTTTGCATTGTTGGCATCATTGCCATCGTCGTTGGAGTTATCGAATTCTTTTCGGGCGTAGGTGCCATGGCGGATGCATCAGGGTACTTTGAAGAGGTGAGTAAGCTCTCTGCAAATATCCTGCTAATAGGTGCGGCTGGCTCTGCTATCGGTGGGCTTTTCATGCTCGGGTTCAGTGAAGTGGTCAGGTGCCTCAACGAGATTTCCTCAGCCTCTTTCAAGCATGGGAATGTCCAGAATGACCTGCCCAATCTTCCGAAACTCTAGAGGGGGCATCCATGAGCGGATTTAAAGTTGTGTATCGAATTGACCCGACAGACGATACTCCCGAAATAACATGGGAGGAAGGGTGCCCTCTTCTGCTCGATGCACTCCAGATTGCAAGAAACACCGACACAGGCGATGCCTATGTTCAGACGAGGTTTTTGAATATATCGGGTGAGAAAATAAACTCGTTCAAGGTAACGATTACGGTTGTTTACGGTGACGGATCGGAAGAGAACCTATGCCTGAATCCTTTGGATGCCGACATATTTTCAGGAATGACGTATTCCGCTAGGCCCGTTGTTCTTTCAGCGGGTGATGCGATTGCAGCGAGGGTCAAAGTTGAAATTGTGTGTCGGGATTCAGGGCAGTGGGTCTCGCATTTGCCGCTTTCGAAGGTGCGTAAGCCGTGCGCGTTGTCGTTGCCCTCAACGGCTCTTGAGGAACGGGTACGCGAGCTTCGAGAATTAGGGTGCAAGGATTCGCGTAAGGCATCTCTATATTCCATTGAGAGAAATGACGGTTGGACGCTTTGCCCCTGTGGCCAAGTTAACGTTGGGACTAAGCATTGCGTTTCGTGCGGGTTAGACCTTTCGACCTATTCATCAGCACTTGAGGACTTAAAAACGCTCTCGCAAAAGGGGGCGGATCGAAAAGAAAGGGAAGAGGCCGAAAGACAAAAAAGAGATGAGAAACAGGCCGAAACCAAGAAAAAGGCAATCAGGTTCTTCGTGCCAATGCTGCTCATCGGACTCATCCTCTTAATGGTTTGGTATTCGGCTGTGTTTCTTCCTCGGGATAATGCGGAAAAAGGGCTATTGGCATTTGAAGAAAACAACAGTCTGTATGAGTACGATGATTGGGTTGATCTTGACGAGTGGGAAGAAAAATCGACCAATTATACGGAGGAGCTTAATAACTTTACGTCTTTCAACTATTCCAGGCTCTCCGAGGAGTCCAAGTTAAAGGTGCTCAAATTGCTGGCAGAAGAGGAAACGATAGACGCGATATACGGCAGGGTTGTAAGCAACTGGAAGATTGATCCGCCTGAGTTGGAAGTGAGCTTGGCGCTGGATAGCGTTTCGATTGAAGATGATGACGAAAATGGTGGAACCTTTACCGTCACTGTTGAATCTCGTGAACACGCGGGCTGGTATAGTAGCTCGGTTAAACACAAACTATCCTCTTCATTTGAATGCGAATATCAGGCAACATTTGAACCAGATTTAGAGGAGGGCTCTGTTGACATGCATTCGCTTCAGCGCGTTTCCTGTGAGCTGATGTACTAGCCGCAATTGGTTGGTCAGGTCGGCTCGTCAGATTTCAAATCAAATAGGCGATCCGCTGCTTCTTTTTTACGCAAACAGAGGCGGATTTACTTTGTTTGCGAAGGCTATCCAGCAACTTAGAAAGAAATGTCCGATTGCTTAAACGCTGTCCATTGTCAGATGACGATTCCAATTGACACACTTGCTTATGACAGCGCGAGATAGCTAAGAATCTCAAGTGCCCTATCTGCGGATCGCGCGATGTTGAAAGGATTAGCGGGTGGACGATTTTTGCTTCGACTGCCCTCAAGCAGGCTGGCAAACAGTACAAATGAAAATACTGCAAGAATATGTGGTAAATCCCTTGGATAAGGCTTTTTTATAAGATGCGGCGTTTACCGTAAAGCGCCTTATTCCAGAGCCATTTCCTATTCAAAAACGGACGGGCGAATTTTAACTACACGTGATGTTGAGCCCAACTACATAGTGACTACATGGGAAGGCGTAAACACGTTCTGGGTGTAAATACGCCCCCCAATGGCCTGTTTAAAGATGGCTAGCTACCAAGCTGTTCATTGGGAATTGATTAAATGGCCTGTTATGCGTGGAAGGTTTTCGCTAGTTGATTTAGAACGCATAGCACGGCTCTACGCTAACTGTGCATACCCCTACTGGTATCTAGTAGGGGTATCTCTTTTATTTGGATAATATCTATTTAATAACTAATAAAATAGTGTGCTAAACGTTCTATATAGTTATTTAACTGCGAAAATAGCAAACAATATATACATCAAATTGGTGATGCGGAAGCGGTCTTACGTGCTCGTGTGGTGTAGATTCTTACACCGTTTGAGCTCATCGTGCCCAGCCCAGTATGGGCGCACAGCTTCTTTGAGAAGTTGCTCTTCCCGAGGGGCTCGATACCGTTGTCTTTGCACCATGAATTATATGAAGCGTAGACGCTAGTGTTTGTCTTTCCCACAAACGAGGTTCCATCAGACTTTGTTCCATCAAAGAAGGCACGAACCGAATCGTTGTCGTTAACGATTTCTTGAGCCATCTTCTTGGATAGCGCATTTGCGGTTAGGGACATGTTTGCCCTGCATCGACAAAGAGCTTCGATAGCCTTTGTCAGGGCGTATTCCATACAGGTTTCCTCCTTCAATTTTTCGCTGAGATTTGGGTCAAATCCAGCATTAGAAGGAGTGAACCTAGCCAACAAAGGTATCGGATGGATTCTTCTTTCAAAACCGTATGTTCCGTCTGCGAACTTTGGTATCTCATTGCATGAGTAAATCAAGGTCGCATAAGGCTTGAATTGGAACGTTGCGCCTCCCTTGTACTGATCGTTCACTGTGTCTCCAGTCACGAATTTCTTCATGACGGCACAGGCTTTTCCATTGACGTAGTCGTTAGAGATGTCATCTCCGATTAGAGCGAGCTTGCCCATTGTGGGAACGAGCTGAAATTTCTCGCCCAAATCGCAGATAGAAAGAGAGAAACAATTGTCTTCTCCGAGCATATGCCTAAGCATGTCAAGTAACGTGCTTTTACCATTTGCTCCAGAGCCCTGAAGCAATATCATTCGCGAAACGTCATGACCGCGATAGAGAGCCAACCCGAACATCTCCCAGAGGTTTGCGACGACAGCCTCGTTGTTCTGGGCGATACTGTAGATAGTAGAATCTACAAGCTCAGACTTTGCTTCGGGATTCCAATTATGAGGGATTTCGTTAAGGAGTAGATAATCGCATGGGTTGTCTACTAGCTGTCCTGTATCGATATCTAGCACGCCGTTTTTAAAACGAATGAATCTTGGATCCGCTTGGCGCTTGTTTGGAGCCATCAAATGAAGGTAGTCCATCACCTCCTTGCGGTAACTACCTCTTGCATCCTTTCGATTGTTCAAAATGGCACGGTAGATGGCATTCTGACCGTACTCATAGTTACCCTTAACCTTAATTGCGGGCGTTCCTTCAACGAAGCAGGCATCTTGTTGATTTATCAGTAAATCACCCATTTCGTTGAAGCCAAGCACCTCGTCCTTTTCAGCCGCTTGCTCCTTGGGACATTTTTCTAGGAACGTCTCAAGATATGAATCTGCATTGACTTCTGTATAGAGTAGTTGTTGAGTATTCACGCCGCGAGTGGCACCAGCAAGGCGAGTCAGTCTTGACGGGTTCTTGTTCGCAGAGTCGCAGGGGCTTCCATATTTGGCCTCAAGCGCTCCGTGCAGCTCTACCACCTTGCGCTTGTAGTCTTTTGCGTTTGATGCGTCGACACGCACGATGGCATGAACGGATTTATTGCCAGAATCTGTCATAGACAGAATGGGCAGGCCAGAGTCGAGCAGCCGTTCGATTTGTTCTTCTTTTGAGATGTCATCGTACTCGATAAGAGCATTTCGAAATGAAGTGACATTCTCGTTTAGACGTCGCCCTACCTTCATCGGGTTTACGCAAAATAGGATTCCTGCCTGCGAGTTGTATTCAGGGAACACTTCTTCAATCGAGTTAGCGTTTCGCAGCTTTTCAATCAGCTTGTAAGCATTGTGGAATTCGGGCTTTCCATTTGGGAGCCACTTTCCCTCATCGCTTTTGTGAAAATGCGTGTTGAAACAGATGATATCGCTAGCTGAAAACAATGCCTCAAGCTGGAGTGCGGCCTGCTCGGCACTGGAAAGATCGGCAGATATTTGTTGAGGGGGATTTCCTTTGCGCTCGGTTCCTAGCGGTTTATTGGAGTCCCAATTTAAGACATTGCGGATAAGGCGATTGATTTCATCGTCTTCCATTGGAGGGTTGCAGCGTGTTTTATTTGCTTGATGCATCAAATCGGCAATCGTTGAAGAGCTCTTATGCTCCTTTTTTAGTTGGACACCATAGGAGAAGATGGTCAAATTGCGCTTGCCTTCGTTAATAGTCGTGGGGAGCGAATCGGTCGCCTTGGAATTGATTTCTGCCATATATTTGATTCCTTCCAAAGAGTAAATAGGTCTTTGAGCAGGTAAAAACTGCTTTTTGTTGTTTAACGGTGTTGAGACACATGTCTCTTGTTCCTTGCGTGTGAGCTATTTGACTTACGTTTTGACTAGCGGGCTATTTACATATCCTGAAAAGTGGTGGGTTGTTTTGCCTAGGCATGAGGCCTCCTAACAAATTGATAAAACGTTTTAACTGTTTATGAGTATAACTGAAATGTGAAGAAAAACAAGAGAAAATATGGAAAATCTTGTTTGGTAGTTGACAAAAGAAATAGAAGATGGATTCAAACAGCCTTAAAACTAAGCAGAATGTGGGCAGAAAAAAGTTTTGTCAAAAGAGAACGAAGTCTAAAAAACATTTGATTTTTAGACTGCTGTTTCTTGCAATGTTCGCCCAGTTAAATTAGTCTAATAATATAGTCTAAAAAGGAGGGGCAAATGAAGTATGGCTATGGCAGGGTTAGCACTGGCAAAGATGCTCAGAAGTTTGACCGTCAAGAGGATCAGCTAAAAGATGCAGGATGTGAACTCATTTTTCTTGAGCGCGTTAGCGGTACTTCAAAAAATAAACCCGAGTTGCAAAGGTTGCTGAGCGAACTTCAGGATGGGGACGAATTGGTGTGTGTCTCTATTGACCGTTTGGGTCGCTCAACCCAGCAGGTGTTGAGTCTCGTTAATAAGCTGGAAGAAATGGGAGTTGGCTTAACGAGTCTTAAAGAAGGATTTCAGGCAAACACACCACAGGGAAGATTTTTTCTTACTATCGTTGCTGCATTCTCTGAACTTGAAGTAGAAATGTGCCGCAGCAGAGTGAACGATGGCCTAGAGGCAGCAAGGCGCAGGGGCAAGAAGTTGGGGAGGCCTCGTAGGGATATGGATACTGCAATTAAGATGTGGCAGTCCAAGGATTTCTCCATTACCGAAATATGCGAGGCAGTTGGTTGTTCGAGGCAGACGTTATATAACGCCATAGGTAGGGCGGGTGTTTCGAGAGATTGACGGCATAAAAAAGGGGGGCCGATTTTGATGTGGCCCCCTGGGGTTGTAGTTTGGCTGCAATCGTGCCGCTCAACATGAAATGCTCGGTGGGTAATGCAGAAGGGTGTTTTACCCGAACTGCCTTTGGATCAATTCTATTCGAGGCTGCTCCAAGTTTTTCCATTATCGGTTGAATAGGAATCGAGCTCTCCGTCTCCATCGCTATCCACGGCTTTGTTGCCCTTGCTGTCAGCAATTGCTCCAGTTCCATCGGCATTTTTATGAATGGCGTACTCCCCATCGGTGTCGATGTAGTCTGTGCCACCGTCTTCCGAGTCTGACTTTAGATACGTTTTGCCATCATCTGTATCAACCCAATCATCCTCATCTAATAATGTGCTCGACGATGAGCTGGAGTGAGAAGAATAATCATCATCGTCCTCAGCGTCTTCATCATTTTCATCATAGGCGGCAGAAGAAGAGGAGCTTGACGAATCATTGAAAGAATTCAATATGCAAGCACAGCTGGTGATGTATAGGGCACAAAGAAGGCAGACGGCAAGCATAGGCAGCAATACCTTTTTAAAGCGCGTCGCAAACTTCGCGCTTTCACTTTCGGTGCCAGTGTTTTCGTCCGTCATGGGTGTCATCCCTTACGCATCGTAGTCTTCGCGGAATCCGCAATTCTGGCAGTAATACGTCTTTTTCTTCTTGCCAAGTGCTCCGCCCACGAGGCCAATGGGGCCTAAAAGCAGACCTCCAGCGGCGGCTTTTCCCACACTGAAGCCTTTATTAGATTCTCCTGTGCATTTCCAACCTGTGCGTTCTCCGCAAGATGGGCATTGTGCTGGTGCTTTGTTTGCCATAAAAATCATCCTTTCTCTGGCGATCGGTGCATCAACGTCTTTATGACTTCAAGTATTTCTTTTCAAGACGTCTGTGAATTAAATGCTATCGGTGTGAACTGACACCGATTTCGCAGCTTGGGGTTAACGGACGAGGGCCACGTTTTATTCATCGTGATAACGGAATTGTTGTGCAGCAAATTGAACTTTTTGAGAGATGAAAGCTATGTGTTTGTGCACGATGCGTTCTCCTTCCATTGGCGTGACGGAAACTGCGGAAGGAGACTCATCCGAAGAGCGGATGTGCAGCACGAAAAGGAGGAGTATCCACCCACAGTTGCTACACAGCTCCGAGCGCCTCGCAATAGCACGAACCAGCAAGGAGAAAGGGCAAATACCCCTCCTTGTCGCTGGTTGAGTGTCTTCAGTTGTGAAGCGCGAGCATTAAAAAATGCTAGAGCTGTGTAGCAGGTACAACTCTAGCATGCTGATAAGTTATTTAATCTACTGACCTGTTGAACGGTCGAAAAAGTAGGCTGTTGTGAAAAGCGGAACCATCTGACCTGTCGTGCCTGAGCCTCTATGAGTAGTAAAAAGGTAGTAGGTCAGATGATTTGAATGGTTAATATGCCTGATAATCAGCGGTTACCTCGTCGAGCGGCAGATGTTGCCGTGGCAGATAAACAGTACGCGTTGCATAGGGCGATACCTTTCATATAGAAGGCTGCTAAAGAGTCGAAGCCGGGCGCATGCCAAGTTTTATTTCTTGGCCAGTTTGAAGTAGCGCTCAAATATCAATTCGAAAACGTAATAGAACATCAATCGGCTGTCGAGGTCCATGCTGCCCAAGCGGATTTCTTTTTGCACGGTGTAGATGGGGTAGTCGGCTAGTTTCGAGAGGGAATTTCGAGAAAAGCAAGTGCGTGAAGCATGACACCGAGAACAGGCACATGAGCAGCGCCAAGCTAATGTGACAAAGAGGCAGTCCCTTTGTCGCAGGCTGCGCTTGCCTGTATAGTCGCAATACAGGCGAAGATGGTCTCAGGTACATCGCGGGCGACAGGGGACCCCATGGGTGTGCACACGACAAAGATTGCAGTGGGCGAGGGCAAGTTTGCGCTCATGGCCCAGCTGACGGTGACGCCGCGAGATATGGCGGTGTACGCCTGCTCGCCGGAGTTCGCGCACCTGGGCGCCACGGCACAGGCCATTCCGCGTCCCGAGCCCGGCCGCATCGAGGCCCATGCCGGCGAGGGTATTCTGCATCAGGCATTTCTGACGCTTCTGGTAGAGGGCCGGGGCGAAGACGCGCGCCTGCTGCTCTGTCGCCGCAGTCCGCTCAAGCGCCTGTGGGGCGGGGTGCTGGCCGATAGCTGCGCCGGCCATCCGCTTCCCGGGGAAGACGTCGCGGCCGCCACGGCGCGCCGCATTAACGAAGAGCTTGGCATTACGCGCGAGCCCGATCAGCTCGAGCACCTCGGACACGTGGTGTACCGCGAGGACCACGGCGACGGTCGCTGCGAGTGCGAATGGTGTGAGGTCTACCTTGCCCATGTTGAGCCGGGCGAGCTGCATATCAACCAAGAGGAGATCTCGGAGGTGCGCCGCGTGGCCCCGTCCGAGCTCGACGGCTACCTGCAGGGTCACCCCGAGCAGCTGGCCCCTTGGCTCCGCGAGGCCCTCGAGGCCCCTCCATTCGCGCTGCCCTCGCGATGTGACAAAGGGGCAGTCCGTTTGTCACATTCCATGCCTTATAAACTTGCAATTTCTGCAAGTTTCTAAGGTAACATCTTATAAACTTGCAAAAAATGCAAGTTTATAAGATTTCATGTCTGGTCGGGCGCTAGGGAGACTCTATGGATATCGTTCGCCGAAGCCGTTATCTTGATCGACTCATTGCTTTTCAGGATACCGACCTCATCAAAATCGTGACGGGCATACGCCGTTGTGGCAAATCAACGTTATTGGACATGATGAGGGACTATCTGGCGCAACAGGGGGTGCCAGCCGAGCGTTTGCTGACCTTTAAGATGGAATCTCTAGAGTACGCGGGAATTACGGATTATCTGACGTTTTATCGTATGGTTCGGGAGCGCATCGACGGCATCGATCATCCCTACCTGTTCTTTGACGAGCTCCAGAATGTCGAAGGTTGGGAAAAGGCGGTCAACTCGCTCCGAGTGGATTTGCCGTGCGATATCTATGTCACGGGCTCCAATGCCTTTTTGCTATCGAGCGAGCTCGCAACGCTTATCTCGGGTCGATATGTCGAGGTCAAGATGCAGCCTCTCACGTTTGGCGAATATCTTGATTTTCGCTCGATTGATGCGGTCGCCGCTGAAGGGCTTGGTGAGAGGGTCGAACTTGTTTCCAAGACGGGCGATCGCCTTAATTCAAATACCGTGCTTGAGCAGTACATAACCTATGGCGGCATGCCGTTTCTGGCCCATGATGAGCCGAGACGTGAGCTGTGTCGCGACTATATCCGTAGCCTCTACCAGACGATCGTCGCGCGCGATATCCTGTCGCGTGTGACGCGTAGGGGTCGCGGAGCTATCACCAAGCGCGATGTTCTCGAGCGGCTCTGTGCGTATCTGGCAGACAACATCTCCAACCAAACCTCGGTCAACAAAATCGTAGGGACGCTCAACGAATCAGCGGGCGGTAAGACCAACGCATCGACGGTGTCGGCATATATTGACGCTCTGGAAGAGACGTACCTGTTTACCAAAGTAAAAAGGTATGACATCAAGGGGCGGGAGCTTCTTAAGACAGGCGGTAAATATTACATAGCTGATACGGGAATTCGCAGCTATCTTGACGGATATAGAGGTAACGATAGCGGAAGGATGCTCGAGAACGTTATCTACAACCAGCTTGTCTTTGAAGGATACGAAGTGTTTTGCGGCCATCTACGCGCGGGGGAAATCGACTTTGTCGCAATCGGCGAGGGGTCAGACCGCAAATATATCCAGGTTATCGAACGGATCGATGCCGAGGCGACGAGGGAACGCGAGCTGCGACCGCTCAAGCTAAGCACGCTAGGAAAAATTCCTGATTCGTATGAGAAGATCCTGATTGTCAGGGATGGCGACCATCCAACGGACATCGATGGCATCAGAATCGTGGGGGCAGTCGACTTCTTGTTGAGAAATAATATTACCCGCGGCTAAACGTAAACAGATCCGTTTCGATGCGACAAAGGAGCAGTCCTTTTCGCATTCCGTGCGAGCCCTCGTGCCGTCTGGGGGTATAAGGCTAGCAAGTGTTTATTTGCGAGGCCTAAGGGGCGCCCCGTATGGATATCGATAACTTTGAATGGTGGTATAGCGAGGGCGAGGTTCCGGACGAGGAGTGGGACGAGCCCGCGCCGCATGACGTGTCGAGCGACGAGGACGAGAGCGGCGACGATGCCGTCGAGACGGACGCCGCTTCCGACTCGGCCGAACCCCTAACCTTTGAACAGGCCTGGGCCCAGGCTGAGGCCGACGAGGCAAAGGCCGACGCCACGGCCACACTGGGTGAGCCGGCCGACATGTCCATCTCGCCGGCAAGGACCCCACAGCCGCGTCACACTATCGACCCCGACAGCACGGCATCCTTTAGCATTCTCGACGTGCCCGCGCAGGGCGCCCAGGCACCTGCGCCCACGCATCGCCCCGATCTGGCTCGCGAGGAAGGCGCGGGCCGGCGCTCTCCGCTCGGCCCCATCCTCATCGCCTTCATGGCCGGCGTTATCGCCTGCTCGGCAATCGGCAGCGTTTGGAGCCATGTTGAGCAGCAGCGCCAAGACGCCGCCGAGGTCGAGATCTCCGTCGAACAATCGCTCAACCGTACGCGCTCGGTGCATGTGTCGGTCGAGGTCAAGGACGGCGCGACGTGGGATACCGCGCGCGGCGACAGCCAGATGCTCATTCATATCGTGGGCCGCACGCTCAAGGGACAAGCGATCGACGAGCACCAATACGTCAATTCCGAAGGTGACGGTATCGAGCTCAAGCCCGGCGACTACGAACTTACGGTCGATGAGCCACCTGTCGCCACCGACGGCACGCGTTTTCGTGCCTCGAAAAGAATGGTTCCCGCGAGCTTTAACTCGCGGGCGCCCGATACGGTCGACACCACCTCGCAGGGCGGGTTTGACCTTTACGTGGATACCCAGTAGGCGCTCGCCGCCCATTTCCGCTATGGCTACTCAATAATCGCCTGCCGTCCCGTCCCGCCGCCAAGAGTGGGACAATAGTCCTCGACACTATTGTTTACTTTTGGAGGAAGTAGCATGTCTACCGTCACTACCATCAGGCGCGGCGGCCTCACCGCGGCCATCGATTCCATGGGCGCCCAGCTCACGAGCCTTGCCCTCAACGGCAACGAGTATCTGTGGCAGGGCGATCCCGCTTTTTGGGGCAAGCATGCGCCCATCCTGTTCCCCATTGTGGGCTCGCTGCGCAACAACACGGCGACGTCTGCGGCCGGCAGCTGCGAGATGGCGCGCCACGGCATCGCGCGTATCGTGGAGCACAAGCTGGTCGAGGTGTCGGAGGACGGTTCGTCCGTTACCTACGAGATCACCGATACGCCCGAGTCGCTCAAGGCCTTCCCGTTCCACTTTAAGCTCAACATGACCTATGCCCTGACTGGCGACGCCACTCTTACGCAGACCTTTGCCGTCACCAACACCGGCGACGTGGACCTGCCGTTTTCGGTGGGCGGCCACCCCGCATTTAACGTGCCCGTTCCCGGTGCCGAGGACGAGGCGTTCGAGGATTACGAGCTGGCGTTTACCGAGGCTTGGACTAACGAGGCCCCCATCATCACGCCCGATGGCCTTATGACGTTCGAGGGAAGCTACAAGGCTCCCGATAACTCGGACGTGCTGCCCATCACACACCGTAGCTTCGACAACGACGCCATCATGTTCACCGATACCCCGGGCTCCACGCTCACGCTGCGCAGTCGCAAGTCGGGCCACGGCGTCAAGATTGACTTTGAGGGCTTTAAGTACATTGGCGTGTGGTCTGCCGCCAACGACGCCCCGTTCGTGGCGCTCGAGCCTTGGACCGGACATACCACCATGGACACCGAGGACGACGTCTTCGAGCACAAGGTCAACACCATCACCTTGGCTCCCGGTGCCACCGACAAGCGCGCCTTCGAGGTTACGCTGCTCTAGAGAGCGGGGGCCATCGGCCGCGTGCTCGAGGAGCGCGGCGTTGAACTTGAATACCTGATCGACGAGGGTGACTACCGTATTGTTTCGGCTGCCGAGTACGGCGCGGGCGAGGGCTGGCTTATGCATGCCGACCTTGCCGAGAAGGGCTATGCCGATATCGTGCTCAAGACGAAGAGCGAAGGCGGACATTCGTCCAACCCCTACGGCGGCACATCGCTCGAGGTATTGAGCCGCGCTATCGCCGCAATCTGCGATATCGAGTGGCCGACGCGCGTGACCGATCTGCTTGCCGCGCAGCTTGTCGAGTTGGGGCTCTACACGGCGGATGAGATTGCCGCCAACGGAGGCGTCATTGTTCGCGACTGCCTCGCCAGCAACAAGCTCTATCCGCTCGTGACCACTACCTGTGCGCCCACGCAGATTGAGGGCGGCAGCACTGGTGCTAACGTGATGCCGCAGGATATGTGGGCCAATATTAACTTCCGCATGCTTGAGGGCACGGGCGTGGCTGATGTTGTTGACCGTTGCCGTGAGGCCGTTGCCGCGGCGGGCCTCACCGGGCGCGTGGGGGTCGAACTTGGCCCCGGCAGCTCCGAGCCCTCGCCGTCCCCACGTGTTGGCGGACCGGGGCTCGAGGCCGTTCGCACTATTGCCGCCCGCTACTTTCGTGATCCAAAGGGGGCGGAGGAAAACGTACCGAACGCGGCGGGCGGGGCCGCTGTCGGCATTGTGCCCTCAACTGTGATCGGTGCCACCGATGCGGCTAACTATCAGCGTATTTGCTCTGAATGCATTCGCTTTTCGGCGTTTGTGGTCGACGATGACGAGTGCGATCGCGGTGTCCACGGCACCAACGAGCGCATTACCCGCCGTGCCTACCTCCAAGGTGTCCACTTTTTCATCGCTCTGCTTCAAACGCTCTAGAATGTGACAAAGCGACAGTCCCTTTGTTAGCCGTTGTAGTCGTTGGGGACGTTCTTAAACGACTCGTCGTTAAGGAACGTCCCCAACGACTACGTCCACGCATTCCGTGCGGGTTATATGCAGGTTTGCCTGCGCACGCTATCATATATGGGTTAGACCGCAACTATGTACCCTATACGCGAAGGGATGCGCATGTATCTGAAAATCGACATGTTCTAGCTGGGCTTACCCCGCAACGGCGCCATGCGCCCCATCAATTCCGCCGATTTTCACCTTCACGCATATAAAGGAGTTCCGCCATGCGCGACAAGCTCGAAAAGATCATCAAGGCCTACGAGGAGCTCGAGAAGAAGCTTTCCGACCCGGCCGTCGCCTCCGACATCAAGGAGTTCACGCGTCTCAACAAGGAGTACGCGCACCAGTCCGACCTCATTGCCGCTGCGCGCGAGTACATCGGCGCGCTCGACGACATCGAGGCTGCCAAAGAAATGCTCCGTGACACTACCGATGCCGACGAGAAGGAGATGCTCCAGATGGACATCTCCGAGAACGAGGACAAACTTCCCCAGCTCGAGGAAGACATCAAGTACATGCTCATCCCGAGTGACCCCAATGACGACAAGAACACCATCGTCGAGATCCGCTCCGCCGCAGGTGGCGACGAGGCGGCCATTTTCGCCGGTGACCTGTACAAGATGTACCAACGCTTCTGCGAGTCGCGTGGCTGGAAGACCACCGTGCTCGACTCCAGCCCCAGCGAGGCCGGCGGTTTTAAGTCCATCGAGTTCAAGGTCGAGGGCGACCGTGTCTACTCCGTCATGAAGTTCGAGTCCGGCGTGCACCGTGTCCAGCGCGTTCCCAAGACCGAGTCCCAGGGCCGCATCCAGACCTCCACGGCAACTGTCGCCGTGCTTCCCGAGGCCGAGGAGATCGACGTTCAGATCAACCAGTCCGACCTGCGCATCGATACCTACTGTGCCTCCGGTCCTGGCGGTCAGTGCGTTAACACCACCTACTCCGCCGTGCGCATTACCCACCTGCCCACCAATACCGTGGTGCAGTCGCAGGAGCAGCGTTCCCAGATTCAAAACCGCGAGGTCTGCATGCAGATGCTGCGTGCCCGTCTGTACGAGATGGAACTCGAGAAGCAGCAGGCCGAGCTCGGCGCCGAGCGCCAGAGCCAGATTGGCCACGGAAACCGTTCCGAGAAGATCCGTACTTACAACCAGCCCCAGGACCGCGTGACCGACCACCGTATCGGTTTCAACTCCACCTACAACGGCGTCCTTCTGGGCGACCAACTCGGTGCCGTCATCGAGGCGCTTGCCGCCGCCGAGCGTGCCGAGAAGCTGGCACAGGCCGTGTAGTAGGTTCCGCCGTTCTACCGAACGGCGGACCGGTCGACGCTGCGCGCCGCCCAGGGCGACAATTTGTCATTCAAAAGGCAAGGCATGACCAGAAGGTCTATGCCTTGCCTTTTTCATGCCAACTTGTTCGCTCTGGACGTCGCTCGCTGTCCATCCTCTACCTGCGGCGTTGCCTTGCTCCGGATGCGGCACTTGGGGACGTTCCTCACTTTGGAAATGCGGCCCGCTCGCTCATATGACCCAATCCGCTGTCAAGAGCCACAATGGCCCCGCCGACCGCTTGCAATCGGTCGGCGGGGCCTGCCGTTGAACCCGTCCCGGTCCGCCCCCGGCATGTCATCGACGCCTTCGGCTCAGTCTCATATCCGCGGATACCGTTCTGTCGGCCCGCACTCCATTCCTTCGGCGGGGTTCCCCAAGTCTGTCGAGGCGCATGCGGAGGGCTCCGCGCGCACAGCGAAATAGGGGGTATCCCCGAAGGCCGCCCGGCTCGCCGGGACGGGGGCTATGTCTATTCCGCGCCCTCCCGGCACATCATGCCGAGGGCCCAGAGCCACCTCACGAGCTCGGCCGCGGTGGCCGCGTTGGCCTTCGCCGCGGGCATGCCGCGGGCGAGCATCTCCTCGCGCCGCCGCAGGAGCCGCTCGGACCCCTTCCTCCCGTGCATCCTTATCTCGAGGGGCACGCCCGTGTCCCTCGGCATGAGCTTCGGCTGGTGCCGTGCCGCGGCGTAGCACCATGAGCCCTCAACGGCCAGCTTCCTCACGAGCGCGTTGCCCGCACCGCTGATGCCTCCGAGCCGCACGGAGTCGCCACTCGACCTCTGACTCGGCGCGAGGCCGAAATAGGCCGTGACCTGCCTTCCGGAACGGAACCTCGTGAAGTCGCCGACCTCGGCCGAGAAGGCTGCGGCCA